>NZ_NOXG01000131.1:0-534 GCF_003207955.1 Novacetimonas pomaceti | reverse complement strand
GCCGCTTCAACAGGGCGGAGACATGGCGTTCGTGATAGGAGACGCCAAAACGCTCTTCGATGACCCGCTGAAGATCGACCCGACGCCAGCGCACCACGCAGAAGTGGTCCCCATTTTTCGGACAGGGCGATAAGCTATAATCCGATCTGAGAGAGAACGGGTTTTATGGGCAAGGTTACGCGCAAGAGGTATGCGGCGGAGTTCAAATCACGGGTTGCCCTGGAAGCGATCCGTGGGGAACTGACGCTGGCGGAACTGGCTTCGAAACATGGGGTGCATCAGACGATGATCGCCCAGTGGAAACGGCAGGCGATCGAGGGGATGGCGGCGACCTTCTCCGGGAAGACGGTGGCGGAGCCCCCGGTCAGCCCTGCTGATGTGGAGAAACTGCACGCGAAGATAGGCGAGCTTCTCGTGGAACGGGATTTTTTACGCGATGCCTCTGCTCGGTTGGGCGTGATCAGAGGCGGCAGATGATTGACCCGAAGCGAGCGCGTCTGCCGATAATCCGGCAATGCACGCTGCTGCAACTCA
>NZ_NOXG01000130.1:0-549 GCF_003207955.1 Novacetimonas pomaceti | reverse complement strand
CTGCGCCGAAGGCAGTCAGTTGATCGTGACAACCGACGTTGTCGCCACGTCAGCGGACGCGCCATCCTTTGCCAGCACCGTGCTGTCGATGGAAAACACGATCGGTCTCCCAAAGACAGTGCTTGCCGACACCGGTTACGCCAGCGGGCAGGCGGTCCGGGACCTGCGGAAAAAAGGCATTGATCCGCTGGTCGCCATCGGACGGCCCTGTGCCCGCAGGCCTTATGACTTCCGACCACCTCCTGAAAACAGGGAACCACGCCGGATCACCGAACCCTGGCGGCTTGCCATGAAGAAAAAACTGGAAACCACAAAAGCCGGAAATATTTACAGACTACGAAAACAGACCGTTGAACCGGTCTTTGGAATTATCAAAAGCATCATGGGCTTCAGAAGATTCAGTCTGCGTGGCCTTGCAAAAGTCACGACTGAATGGACCCTCGTCGCTCTCGCATACAACTGCAAAAGAATGGCACGGCTTCAGGCAGCATAAGCCGGGTCAGCCTCGGCGTTATCAGCCGCAAAATGCCCAACCCGACAGGCTGCTAG
>NZ_NOXG01000129.1:0-556 GCF_003207955.1 Novacetimonas pomaceti | reverse complement strand
GGCTGCACAACGCGGGCCTATGTATGATACCGGTGATCGGGTTGAAAAAGGCAGAGCTGGGTACCGAGGGCACGACAGCATCATGTCCGTCCGTAGCAAGGAACTTTAACAGATGCTCAAATCCGAGATACGAGCCTAGCCAGCTGTGGCAGAGCAGCACAAGTGGGCAAGACGCCACGCCTTCGGTGGGTGTTATTGACAGCCAGTCGGTTAAAACCGCTACAACAGCGGCCGCTGTGGTTATGACGCGAGCAAAAAAAATCAAGGGTCGCGAGCGGCATATCTCGACCGACACGCTGTGTCATGTCGTGGCAGCTGTCGTGCATCCCGCCGACATTCAGGATCATAACGGTGCGCCGCCGGCAGCAACCAAAATACGCTCATTGTTCGCTTGGCTGCGCCATCTGATTGGTGAGGGTGGATATGCTGGCGAGAAGTTGCGTGGTGTGCTGGTCGAACGTGGCCGACGGACGATCGAGATCGTCAAGCGCAGCGATCGGGCTGAAGGCTTCATCATCATGCCGAAACGCTGGATCGTGGAGCGTCGCTTCGTATG
>NZ_NOXG01000128.1:0-560 GCF_003207955.1 Novacetimonas pomaceti | reverse complement strand
CCACCACCGGCCCGCAGCGGCACATTGGTCCCGGAGCCACAGCCGCCCCAACCGGGTGCGGATCAGGTGGACGGGGCTGACCCCGCCCTTGCCAATCCCATCAATAAACCGGTGACAGGGGCGTCAACGCTCGACGAGGTGGTCGGCGGCGAAGCGCCGCCCTCTCTTGAGGCCCTTGAGAACACCCGCCCCAATGACGAGCATGGCGATGACCTGAAACCCGGTCGAAGCACCCAGCTTCGGGAAGCCGCGCATATTTACGGCGCGCAGGGTGGTCTGGCAGCCCGGGCATTCGCCATCAACGAGATGCTGCGGCGCCATGAGGAGACACTCGACGCCACTTATGATTTCAGGTCGATCGTACTTCCGATCGGGAGTGGCCAGACCCTCATGCAGCCCCCGATCGTCACCGAGGCGCAGATGGCCTTTGCACTCAATGACACCGGTCAGGTGGCGCACGAGACAGAATGTGTTTTCGAGATCACCCGGGAGGCACAACTGACATCCGCGCCCCCGGACTGGCGCACGTATCTCGTCCGGACATGGGGCAAACCGCATCA
>NZ_NOXG01000127.1:0-565 GCF_003207955.1 Novacetimonas pomaceti | reverse complement strand
AGGGGCTGGCGCAGCCCGAGGCTGATGCCGGCCAGCAGACTGGAAAGAATACCGCCCATTGATATGATCCTGTCATGTCATGACCGGTTGGGGATCGGCGTCAAGCCATTCCCTGACAAGCGCCGGGTAGATGTCGGTGGGTCCGTTATGGAGACGGCCCAGTGGGAGGAGCCGGATGCCGTCCATCAGGGTGGTCGCGCTGGCATCGATCTGCGGGTCTGCCCGGTTCGCCATCAGCAGTGCAGTCGCCAGCAGCCGGGGTGACGTCGTCTCCAGCCGCCGCCGGGCTTCGGCAGTTCGCGCGTGCAGAGCGCGGAGCACAGCGAGAGAGCTTTTGCATTGCGCAGGCATCATCGCGGTATCCGCCCCTGACGCGATCGCGTCCATTGCACGATGCCAGACGATATCTTGTCCGTTTGGCCCATTGCCGAGCGTCTGCATGAGGGTCTGATGCGCGCAGCGGGTCATACCAACCATTGTTTGGCCTGACTCACGGGGTACCCATCGGTTTAAAAATGTGATTCATAGGATGCAGACCATTCTCTGAAGGAGGCATTCTGGATGG
>NZ_NOXG01000138.1:0-572 GCF_003207955.1 Novacetimonas pomaceti | reverse complement strand
CTGCTGACAGCCCGGCCACGGCACTATCGCCAGGATACAGAAGCCCAGGACATTTTTAAAAAGAGTTCCCCGGTGTCATGGCGGCGATCAGGTCCAGACATCCCGGAAAAGATATCGAAATCTGGTGGTCTGACGAGGCGCGGATCGGCCAGAAAACGAAGCTGACCCGACGGTGGGCGAAACGGGGCACCCGGCCCCGGGCCGTTGCTGACCTGCGCACCAGATCCGCGTGGATTTTCGGGGCCATCTGTCCTGAAAAGGGAGCGGCCGCAGGCCTCGTGCTCCCTGTCTGCAACCTGCACGGCATGCAGCTCCATCTCGCGGAGATTTCACGCACGGTCGCGCAGGGCGCTCACGCCGTCCTCATTGTGGATCAGGCCGCATGGCATACCAGTCAGAAGCTGGATGTTCCCTACAATATCACCATTCTCCCGCTGCCTCCCCGGGCTCCTGAACTGAACCCGGTGGAAAATCTCTGGCAGTTCCTGCGCAATACATGGCTCTCAAACAGGATCTTCAGAACCTATGACGATATCGTTGATATCGCCTGCCATGCCTGGAACCAGCTCGTC
>NZ_NOXG01000137.1:0-583 GCF_003207955.1 Novacetimonas pomaceti | reverse complement strand
TCATCGCTTTATTGTCACCACGCTACCGCAGGGAATGTCCGACCCCCGCCATCTCTACGAACAGATTTACTGCGCACGCGGGGATATGGAAAACCGCATCAAGGAATGCCAGATGGATCTGTTCTCAGACAGGACCTCGTCCCACACCATCCGGGCCAACCAGCTCCGGCTGTGGTTCTCGGCCGCAGCCTATGTCCTGCTGACCGCTCTGCAAAGACTGGCCCTTGGCCAGACCAGCTTGGAGACGGCGACCTGTGGCACCATACGCGCACGACTGCTCAAAATCGCGACACGTGTAACGCTCAGCGTCCGTCGGATTGTCCTGTCCATGCCGGACATGTTCCCCTGTCAGCATGAATTCGCCCTCGCTCATGCACGATTGCGAAGGCTCCGGCAGGCCATCTGAAGAAACAGACAGTGCACAGACCACATAGCTTCCACCAACACTGCCTTCTCAGGCCGTGACACCCTCACTGCGTTCAGAACCCGCCGCCAGAAGCAGAATATCGTCAATATTCCAGATCGGGCTCCTGTGGGATGACTGAATTCTACAAAATGACCCGAAATTGCCTCAAGTGTGAGA
>NZ_NOXG01000012.1:0-77643 GCF_003207955.1 Novacetimonas pomaceti | reverse complement strand
AAGCAGAATATCGTCAATATTCCAGATCGGGCTCCTGTGGGATGACTGAATTCTACAAAATGACCCGAAATTGCCTCAAGTGTGAGAAATCCGCGTCGACGTTGCGCAGCGCCATGAGGAATCCACGATCCTCGCCCAGCGGCAGGGGCGGGACGCCGCCCGCCTGCCGCCATGCCCCCACGCGTACGGCGATGCTGGCGCCGGAATGTTCCGTATGGCGCGGCCACGGGTCATGCGGATCGGGATCGATCAGGTCATGGATGTGGTCCAGCATCGTGGCATAGGCCATTTCCGCTCGGTCGTCGTCATGCAGGCATGCAGGAAGCAGCCGGGCCTCCGCCGGATCAATAAACGCGCGTCCGCACACAGCATCGGCCCCGTTGTCCAGCGCGGCAAGATTGCGGGCCAGCCAGTCCGGCGCGACAACGCCATCGGCATCAGTCGTCAGCAGGATGCCGTCCGGTCCCGCCATCGCGGCAGCCACTTTCATGGCGTCGCTCCGCGCGGTTCCGGCATGGGCCATGGGCGACGGATATGTCCGTTCGACCACGCAGACACGAAAAGGCAGGCAGGGAATCACGGCCCGCACCCTGTCGGCCGTACTGTCGGTGCTGTTGTTTATCAGCAGCACGGCATGGGTCAGGCAGGTGCCCTGCTGCGTCGCAAGGGCACGCAGGCAGCAGCCGATACGATCCGCCTCGTTACGCACGGGAATGGCAGCGACAAGGGAACGGGCAGGCGACATGGATCACCCGTTGAAAGGGGATCGGTAAACGTCCGGCCAGATGTCGCGGTTGCATGCGCCAGAAAAGGAATGGCCCGGCGTCATTCCGGTAATATCCTGCCGGTTTACGCCAGGCCTGTAAAAAGCCCTGCCGGTCGGTCCGGTGAACCATGCCATGCACGCGGATACAGGGAATCGAGCCATCATTCTGCATATTGCTGGATAAGAGGATTTTCGAAAGAATAAGTCCTGCCCGATAATATGCAGAACATGTGTTCAGGAAAAATGCGTGACCGGGGCATGGAGGTGAGGGGGAGGATGGAAATCCCTGATCATCGCCCATCAGTAACGACATGTATTTTTGTGTTCTGAAAATATGTTTTATTGACCGTGCCTTTTCAAAAACAGGAATGATGTTTCCCGCCACGGTCAGGGCGTGCCTGTCAATCACCGCGTTGTGAAGGGATCGTTTCTCCGGCTGGTGACGTTCTGCCCCACGGAACCTCCGGAACGGATGTCATGGTGATCCCCGCCGGTTTTTGAAAAACGCCAGGGGAGGCCGGACATGAGCCGGACATGCAAGGGTCCGGATATAAAACGCGATATCCAGAACGGAAAAGAAACAGATGGCAGCGCCGTTCACCCCCCGCGCCAATGTCATCATGACCACATGCCTGATCGGGATCGCCTTTGTGGTCATAAGCGGGTGCATGGTGTGGTTCGCGTGGCCATACACCGATTACGACCGGCGTGTGGGATGGACGGTCGAACAGGCCGTTCCATTCAGCCATCAGCATCATGTGGCGGGTCTCGGCCTGGATTGCCGGTTCTGCCACAGCAGCGTGGAACGTAGCGCGCAGGCCAGCATGCCGCCCACCTTCACCTGCATGACATGTCATTCACAGATATGGACGAATGCCGGGGTCCTGGCGAACGTCCGTGACAGTTTCCTCAGGAATGTTCCGATGACCTGGCAGCGCGTGACCAATGTTCCTGACTATGTCTATTTCAACCACAGCATCCATGTCGCAAAGGGCGTCGGCTGCGAAAGCTGCCATGGCAATGTCGCGGCCATGCCGCTGACCTACAAGGCAAGGACGCTTACGATGCGGTTCTGCCTTGACTGTCATCGTGATCCCGGCCCCCAACTGCGCCCGGCCGAAAGCATCTTCGATACCGACTGGCATCGCGATGCCGCCACGCCCACCCCGGCCGCGCTGATGGCGCGGTATCATGTGGGCGGGCGCAACCTGACGGAATGTTCGATATGCCACCGCTAGGCCGGAGCGGCGGCGCGGACGCATCTGATCGGCTGGCGGGACTGCCGGATGACGAGCTGGTCCGGCAGTTTCCCCGGCTGGAGGGCGCCCTGTCACATGCGCTGGACCGCAGGCGCACGCTCAGGCTTCTGGCGCTGGCGCTGGCCAGTGGCGGGCTGAAGGGATGCGACCCGGGAACGCCCGATCGTGGTTTCGTCTCGGCCGTGCGCGCGGCCGAAAGGGTGGTTCCCGGCGTGCCCAATATCTATGCCACCGCACATGTGCGCGATGGATACGCCGAAGGCATTCTGGTCACCCATCAGATGGGCCGTCCCATCAAGGTCGAGGGAAACCCCGCCCATCCCGGCAGCCGTGGGGGCACGGACGTGATGGCGCAGGCCCTGATCCACGATTTTTATGACCCCGACCGGGCAATCGGCCCCCTGCATCACGGCATGCCCGCATCGTGGCAGGACCTGACCGGGGCAATGCAGCGGATGCGTTCCACCGTCATGGCCCCGCGTCGTCCCGACGGCACTCGTTCGGGAACCGGACTGCGCATCCTCACAGGCACGGTGACGTCGCCGACCATGGGACGGGCGATTACGCAGATCATGCAGGCATATCCGGGGGCGATCTGGCATCAGTGGGACGCGATCGGGCGACAGCATGTCCGTCAGGGGGGGATGCTTGCCTATGGCCAGGCGGTTTCGGTCCTGCCCGACCTGACGCAGGCTGATGTCGTGCTGGCGCTGGACAGCGATCTGCTGGACAGCGCGCCGGGACATCTTGCCTTTGCCCGGGACTTTGCCATGCGGCGCAATCCCGTGCGCGGGACGATGAACCGCCTGTACGCGGTGGAAGCCACCCCCTCGCTGACAGGCGTGGCGGCGGACCATCGCTTCATCGCGTCCCCCGTGATGCTGGACGAGGTCATTGGCCGGTTATCGGCGGGACTGCTGCAAGGTGAAGCGCCATCGGGCGGCCCGGAATGGCTGGGGCCGGTCATGCGCGACCTGCGCGCCCACCGGGGGCGGGCGTTCATCCATCTGGGACCCGATCACCCGCCAGAGGTCCATGCCACGGTCCATGCCATGAACGAGGCCCTTGGCGGCCGGGGGCGTGCCTTCGATGTCCTTGAACCGCCGGAATACCGGACGCCATCCCCGGTCGACGACCTGCCGACATTGATGGAGGACATGGAAGATGGCCGGGTGGAGGCGCTGCTGATCGTTGATGTCAATCCGGTCCATCAGGTTCCGCGCCTTGCCGCCGCCCTGCGTCATGTCCCCACCAGCATCACCCTTGCGGACCGCCCGCATGAAACGGCCGTCGCCACGAACTGGCACGTTCCGCTGGCCCACGGGATGGAGGACTGGGGCGATGCGCGGGGGCATGATGGCACGGTGGCCCTGATCCAGCCGCAGGCCATGCCGCTTTATGGCGGGATGAACGCGCTGGCAGCGCTGCATGCCTGCGTGGGACTGCCGTTGCGGCCGGCCATCGACATGGTGCGCGCGACGTGGCGCGATCTGCTGCCATCCCAACGGGACTGGCACGATGCCCTTGCCACCGGCATCATCGCGGGGACCGCCTGCCGCAGCATCGATGCGCTCCTGCAGCCCGCGGCCAGCCGGGTTGCGTCCCCGGCGTCGTTTCCCCGCAGCGCCGCGCAGCCTGTCCTGCTGCTCCGGCCTGATCCCTATCTGTGGGACGGGCGGGGGGCCAACAATCCATGGCTGCAGGAACTGCCCCGGCCGTTGAGCAAGGTCGTGTGGGACAATCCGCTGCTGATCCCCCCCGACCTTGCGCGGGACATGAAACTGCGCAACGGGGACGTGGTGACCCTTTCACAGGGACAGGCGCGCGCCCGGCTGCCTGTATGGATACAGCCCGGACAGGCGTCGGGATGTGTGGTCGGCCTGCTGGGATGGGGCCGCCAGCACGCGGGCGCGACAGGCGATGATGTCGGGACCGACCTGTATCCCTTCCGCGATGCCCCAGGTCCCCTGCGGATCGAGGTGGCAAAGGAAACCGCCATCCCCGTCGCCTGCACGGAACACCACGCCACGATCATCGGGACAGCGCCATCGGAAATCGCGCGTCACGGCACGCTGGAGCAGTTTCGCGGCAATCCCGCCTTTCTGGCGGGGAAGCAGGAACCCGATGCAAGCCTGTATCGACGACCACCCGATGGTCCCGTCGCATGGGGAATGAGCATCGACCTCAATGCCTGCATCGGATGCAATGCGTGCGTGACGGCGTGCCAGGTGGAAAACAACATTCCCGTGGTGGGACGTGACGAGGTGCTGCGCCAGCGGGAAATGCACTGGCTGCGGATTGACCGTTTCCATGAAGGAACGCCGGATGCGCCCGATACGTTCTTTCAGCCGATGCTGTGCATGCATTGCGAACAGGCCCCGTGCGAAACCGTCTGTCCGGTCGGGGCGACGACACATGATTCCGAAGGCCTGAATGTCATGGTCTATAATCGGTGCATCGGGACCAAGTTCTGTTCCAACAACTGCCCCTACAAGGTCAGGCGGTTCAACTATTTCGCGTTCGCGCAACACGAAAACCGTCCCGCCATCAGCCGCAACCCCGATGTGTCCGTCCGCACGCGCGGGGTGATGGAGAAATGTACGTTCTGCGTGCAGCGCATCGCGCAGGCGCGCATCGCCACGGATCGTGATGGCGTGGCCGAACAGGTGGTCACGGCCTGTCAGGCGGCCTGTCCCACGCGGGCCATCAGTTTTGGCGATATCCACGATCCTGCGGCCGAAGTCACGCGCCACAAGGCCAGCCCCCTGAGCTATGCCGCGTTGCCAGAACAGGGCACGTACCCGCGCGTGACGTATGAAGGACGCATCCGCAACCGTAATCCGGATATCGGATCATGACGCGCGGCGTGGGCATGGATGTGGACGTGACACAGGGGAATGATCCCCTCATTTACCCGCAGGAAACGCCTGCTTCCCTGACGGAGCGCGTCTGCGTGGCGACCCTGCGCCCGGATGGCGGCATGTGGACCCCGATGTGGTGGTGGATGTGCCTTGGCGTGGCGCTGCTGCTGGTGGGGATGGGCGCCGTGTCCGTGGCGTGGCTGTTTTATGCCGGGCTGGGGATATGGGGGATCGACTGGCCCGTGGCCTGGGGCTTCGACATTCTCAATTATGTCTGGTGGATCGCCATCGCCTCTGGCGGCACGTTCATCTCCGCGCTGTTTTTCCTGCTGCGCGCGCCATGGCGGACGTCGCTCAACCGGCTGGCCGAAAGCCTGACGTTATGCGCGGCACTGTGCGCTGCGATATTTCCCATCCTGCACCTGGGGCGGCCACAGTTCTTCTACTGGCTGTTTCCCTATCCCAACACGATGGGATTGTGGGCGCAGTTCCGCAGCCCGCTGGTCTGGGATTTCTTTGCCATCCTGGCCTATGTCACGTGTTCCATCCTGTTCTGGTATTTCGGGCTGCTGCCGGATCTGGCGACCCTGCGTGACCGGGCGCAACGCCGCTGGCAGCAGGTGTTCTATGGCGTGCTGGCGCTGGGGTTTCGTGGCTCCGCCCGGCAGTGGCGGCATTACGGTCCGGTCTATGGCGTGCTGGCGGCCCTGATGGCGCCACTGGTCGTATCGGTCCACAGCATTGTCGGCATGGATTTCGCGGGGGGGGCCGCAACGGGGTGGCATTCCACCGAATTCCCGCCATTTTTCGTATTCGGCGCGGCGCTGTCCGGTTTTGCCATCGTGCTGCTTGTGCTCCTGCCGCTGCGGCCGGCACTGGGGCTGGAACCCTATGTCACCGACCGGCATGTCGACGTGCTGGGCAGGCTGCTGCTGACGAGCAGCCTTTGCGTCGCCTATGCCTATGTCATGGATGTCTTTTCGACATTCTATGGCCCCGACCAGGCCGACCGGACCATGTTCGCCTTCAGGCTGCATGGCCTGTACGCGCCCGTCTACTGGGGCACGATCATCCTGAACATCGTGTTTCCGCAACTGCTGTGGTGGCGCGCGATCCGGTTGAATCCGGCGGTGGTCTGGCCGATCTGCCTGGGCGTGCTGGTTGGCATGTGGCTTGAGCGTTTCCAGATCATCGTGACCAGCCTGGCGCGCACGCAGCTTGTATCCGCATGGGGGCAATATACGCCCACCGTGTGGGAATGGAGCCTGCTGTGCGGCACCATCGGCCTGTTCCTGACGGCATTCCTGCTGCTTGTGCGCTTCATTCCCATGCTGGCGATGGCTGAAATGCGTGCGATGCTGGGGGACGGCCCATGATCGTCGCGGCCTTTGCCACCGAATCCGCCATGCATGACGCCGCCGCCGAACTGCGGCGGGTGCCGGGATGCGCGGTTGAAACCTATGGCGCGACGCAACCGCAGGAGGAGGGCGCATGGTCGATCCTGCCGCTGGTGATGCTGGGTGGTGGCATGATGGGGGGACTGGGCGGGTTTGGCATGCAGGCCTATGCCACGACCATCAGTTATCCGCTCGATATCGGCGGCAGGCCGGATTTTTCATGGCCATCCTATATCCCCGCGACCTTTGAACTGGCGGTGCTGGGCGCGGTTCTGGCGGGGATTTTCGGCTATTTCATCACGATGCGCCTGCCGCGCCTGTATGACCCGGTGGATGATGCCGTCGCCATGCGCGATGTCATGGCAGGCGGCCATGTCGTCGTGGCGTGCACGGGCGATATGTCCGGCGTGCGTGAAATACTGGCCCGTCATGATCCGCTGTCCATCGAGGTGGTCGGTTCATGACCCCCGCGCGGCACGCCTGCGTCGTTCCCGTCGTGCTTGCGCTTTTGCTCACGGGCTGTGACGACATGTCGAAACAGCATAAGGAAAACCCTTACGCCAGCCGGGAAAGCGCGCCTGCGGACATCGCGCAGGGCAGCGTGGAATATCACGACGCCCCGCATCCTGCCCCTGCGGTGACGATGGCGCTGCTGCGACGCGGGCGCGGCGAGTATCACGCATTCTGCGTGCCGTGCCATGCGGAAACGGGTGCTGGCGACGGTATGGTGGTGCAGCGGGGCTTTCCCGCGCCCCGGCCCCTGCTGGCGACGGAGGAGGGGCAGTCCGCCCTGCCAGAACGCCTGTATGGCATCATCACGTCGGGGCAGGGGATCATGTATGGCTTTGCCCAGAGGATCGTGCCCGACGATCGCTGGGCCATTGTCGCGTATCTCTTTGCCCTGCGGCGCAGCCAGCATGCCACGCGCGCCGACATGACGCCCATACAGCAGGCAGGCGCGCAATGAACCGCGCGCGCACCATGACGGCCATCGTTACATTGGCGACGCTGGCGGCGGTCGTGTGGGGGGCTGCCTATATGCCGCACGCGGTCTTTCCGGCATGGCTTGCGGTCTGCGCCGCATGGGTTGGATGGCCGCTGGGCAGCATGGCGCTGCTGCTTGTCCATGCCCTGACTGGCGGCCGCTGGGGCGATGCGCTTGGGCCTGCGCTGCGTGGGGGGATCGTGACGCTGCCGCTGGGCCTGCTGGCGCTGGCGGGGGTGATGTGGGGCGCGCGCGACCTGTATCCCTGGCTGCATCCGGATGGGCCACTGCCCAACGGGTTCTACCTCAACGGGCCATTCGCCCTGGGGCGGGTGGTGCTTTATCTGCTGGTCTGGGGTGGGCTTGGGGTCCTTTGCCTGCGGGGCGGGGATCTGGCGCGTGTCGCGCCCGCGGGACTGATCGCGCTGGCCCTTACGTTCGGGTTCGCCGCGATCGACCTGACGGAATCCCTCGATGCGCGTTTCAGTTCCAGCGCCTATGGGCTGATTGCCTCTGCCGGGGCGGTGCTGGAGGCATTCGCGATTGCCGTCCTGATGGAGGGAACGCGCGCAGGGGTGGTGGTATCGCGGGATCTGGCGCGCCTGATGCTGGGGCTGACGGTCCTGTGGGCCTATCTGGATTTCATGCAGTTCCTGATCGTCTGGCAGTCCAACCTGCCGGTGGAGGCCGCATGGTATGGCCCCCGCCTGCGGGGGACGTGGGGAATGGTGGCCGTCGGGGTCGTCATGCTGCATTTCGTGCTGCCTTTCGGGCTGCTGGTTGCATCGCCGCTTCAGGTACGGCGGGGTGTTGTCCTGAGGGTGGCGGGACTGCTGGTGGGCATGGAAACGCTGCGCAACCTGTGGCTGGTCCTGCCGACATGGATGGACCCTTTCCCGCTGTTCGGGGTTCTGGGCTCGCTTGTCGTCCTTGGCGGGGGGAGCGCCCTGCTGGTCGCGCGACATATGGAACGCGAAGGCGCGCCATCGCCCCGGATGCGGATGGATGGCGCCCATGTCTGAGCCTCATTCACCCGACAACGCGCAGGGGATCCAACATGAGGGGATCCACCATGAAACGCGCGATGTGTCGCTGCGCGCGGTTATCGTGGGGGGCGTGGTTATCGGCCTTGCCGTCGGGGGGCTGGTGATGCTGGCCGATGTGCTGTTTCCGCAGGGATCGCTGGACCGTCTGCTCCGCCCGCCATTCCCGGTGATGTCGCGCCCGGCGTTGCAGTCGGACCCCGCGGCCGACATGTCGGCATTCGCGGCGCGCGACATGGCCGCGCTGAATGGTTTCGGCTGGACCGATCCTGCCCGCGGCATCGGTCACATTCCCATCGGACAGGCCATGGAGCAGGTCGCGCGCGAAGGCATCCCGGACTGGCCCGCGAAAGGGGGGACAGGACCATGAACGGCTATCCGATGACGTCATGGAAACGCCAGGCGGGGCTGTCGGCAGCACTAGCATGCATGTGGATGCTGATGTGGGCCGCTCCCCTCCGGGCGGAGGAGGGGGCGATGCAGGCGCTGGCCTTTACCCCCCGGCAGGGAAGCGCGCTGCCGCTTGATGCCCGTTTTTCCGACACGACCGGACGGGCGCTGCCGCTGGGGGCGTTCCTTGGCGGGCGCCCGGCCATCATCTCCATGGGATATTATGCCTGTCCCAACCTGTGCGCGCTCGAACGCGAGGACCTTTTGCATGCGCTGGCGCGCAGCGGCCTGAAGACGCCGGGTGATTATACGCTGGTGGTGGTCAGCATCGATCCGGCGGAAACGCCCGCCGTGGCACGCAAGGCCCGCGGGGAGGACATGGCGCGTTTTCCCACCAGCGGGGCGGAGGAGGGATGGCATTTCCTGACCGGCGATCCGGCCGGCATCCGGCGCCTGTCGCAGGCGGTGGGGTTTCATGCGCGATATGACGCGAAACTGGGGCAGTACCTCCATCCCATGGGGCTGATCTTCATTACCCCGGCCGGCATGGTGTCCGGTTATGTGCTGGGTGTCGGATACCAGCCGGGCGATGTGCGGCAGGCGCTGGCGCATGCCGCGCGCGGGGATCGTGTCGCGGCATCGCCCATCCTGCTGCTGTGCTTTCATTATGACGAGGTGAGCGGACGTTACACGCTGGCGATCGAAAAGCTGCTGCGCATCGGTGGCGTGCTGACGGTGCTGATGCTGGGGGCGGTCATGGTGCTGGCCCACAGGCGGCGGCAGGGATGAGCTGGCTTCCCGAAGCATCGGCACATGCCACGCGGATCGATATCCTGCTGGCGGGGCTGCTGCTGATCAGCCTGGCGGTGCTGGGTCTGGTGTTCGGGCTGATGACGATCAACATCATCCGCTTCAGGGTGGGCAGCAGGGTTCCCCTTTCGCATGAGGCCGTGGTCCACAAGAGCTGGCGTTTTGAAATCGGCTGGACCTCGGCCACGCTGGTGATTTTCTTCCTCCTGTTCCTGTGGGCGGCGCGGTTGTACGTGGTGGGGTTCCAGCCCCCGTCAGGGGCAATCCAGATCTATGTGACCGGCAAGCAGTGGATGTGGAAGGTCCAGTATCCCGGCGGCCAGCGCGAGATCAACATGCTGCACGTCCCGATGGGCCGGGCGGTACAGCTGCTGCTGACGTCCGAGGATGTCATCCATGATTTTTCCATCCCCGTGCTGCGCATCAAGCACGATGTCCTGCCCGGGCGGTACCAGAGCATATGGTTCGTCGCCACCCGGTCCGGGCAGTTCCGTTTTTACTGCACGCAGTTCTGCGGCATCGGGCATTCGCGCATGACGGGCACGCTGGTTGTCCTCAACAGCACCGATTACGCCGACTGGCTGGATCATACGCCCGCCAGCGGCAGCCTGGCGACAACGGGGGAGATGCTGTTCATCCGCAATGGGTGCAGTGGCTGCCACGTCTCGGGGCGTTATGCGCCCGACGCGCGCGATACCAGCCGGGCGCCCTCCATGGTGGGGCTGTATGGCAGCACGGTGCCGGGGCCTGACGGGCGCCCGGTCAGGGTGGATAGCGCGTTTCTGCATGACGCCATCCTGCATGGCGGTCCCGCGCGTTCGCAACCGGGAAACTATAGCACCGAAATGCCGTCATTTCGTGGGGTGCTGGGTGAGGACGATCTGGCGGCACTTGTTGCCTATCTCCAGACATTATCGCCCTCTGCCTCCTCCGGTATGGGGGTGGATGCCGTTACCCCGCGTGAAGGGAACTGAATGTCATGGCACTGACGGCCGATCGCGAACGCAGTTACCTGTGGCAGGATGGCACCGTGCGGTCATGGCTGCTGACGACCGACCATAAACGCATCGCGCTGCTTTACATGGCGTCCATTACCGTGTTTTTCATCCTCGGCGGTATCGGGGCGGCCCTGATCCGCATGCAGCTGGTCATGCCGACGGGCGCCATCCTGTCGGATGAGACCTATGGCCGGATGTTCACCATGCACGGCATTGTCATGGTCTGGCTGTTCCTGGTGCCCTCCATTCCCGTCACGCTGGGGAATTTCTTGGTTCCGCTGATGCTGGGCGCGCGTGACCTTGCCTTTCCGCGCCTGAACCTGATCAGCTGGTACCTGTTTGTCATGGCCGGGTTGTTGGTGGTGTACGGACTGTTCCGGGGCGGCCTGGAAACCGGGTGGACATTCTATACCCCGCTTTCCACCGACTATACGCAGGGGCGTGTGCTCCCGGTCGTGGCGGGCGTGTTCCTGAGCGGGTTTTCATCCATCGCCACCGGCCTGAATTTCATCATAAGCATCCATCAGCTGCGGGCATCGGGCATGACATGGTATCGCCTGCCGCTCATGCTCTGGGCGCTTTATGCCACCAGCGTGATTTTCGTCCTGGCGACGCCTGTGCTCAGCATCACGCTGGTGCTGCTGGCGTTCGAGCATTTTTTCCGTGTCGGTGTCTTTGATCCCACCCTTGGCGGGGATCCGCTGCTGTTTCAGCACCTGTTCTGGTTTTACTCCCACCCGGCGGTCTATATCATGATCCTGCCGGGAATGGGCGTCGTGAGCGAGGTGGTCAGCACCTTCTGCCACAAGCAGGTCTTCGGCTACCGCTTCGTGGCGTGGTCTTCCATTTCCATTGCGGCGATCGGCTTTCTGGTCTGGGGACACCACATGTTCGTGGCCGGGACATCGCTTTACGCCGCCGTCGTGTTTTCCATGCTGAGTTTCCTTGTATCCGTTCCGTCGGCCATCAAGGTCTTCAACTGGCTGGGGACCATGCATGGGGGGGCCATCAGGCTGGATGCGCCCATGCTGTACGCCATGGGGTTCATCGGCCTGTTCACGGTGGGGGGACTGACCGGGCTGTTCCTGGCGTCGCTCGCCAGCGACGTGCACCTGACGCAGACCTATTTCGTGGTCGCCCATTTCCATTACATCATGGTGGGGGGCATGGTATCCGCCTATTTCGCGGGGCTGCATTACTGGTGGCCCAAGATAACGGGGCGCATGTATCCCGAAATGTGGGGACGGACGGCGGCGGCACTGCTGTTCTTTGGCTTCAACCTGACATTCTTTCCGCAGTTCCTGCTTGGTTACGAAGGCATGCCGCGACGGTATGCGACCTATCCGGCGCAGTTTCAGGTGCTCAACGTGCTGTCTTCCGCCGGGGCGAGCATCCTTGCGCTCGCCTATATACTGCCGCTGATCTATTTCGCCTGGTCGCTGCTGCGCGGCGCGCGCGCGACGGACAATCCATGGCAGGCCACCGGCCTTGAATGGCGGACATCCTCCCCCCCGCCGACGGAAAATTTTGTCCATCCCCCCGTCGTCACCCATGACGCCTATGATTATGCCGCGCTGGATCAGGCGAATGTCGCCGCCCGTCAGGAGGTTCCGCATGCCTGATCATATCACGCCCTATGATACGGCCCTGCATCGCGATGAATCGGCGGTTTCCGGCATGTGGCTGTTCCTCGCCAGTGAAATCCTGCTGTTTGGCGGGCTGTTCCTGATCGTTCTGGTCTATTCCCATACGCATGCCGCCGGATGGGATGCGGGCGTGCGGCATACCAGTCTCATGATCGGCAGCATCAATACGGTAGTACTGCTCAGCAGCAGCGCCGTTTTCACCCTTGCCGTCGAAGCCGCGCGGACAGGGGACCGCCGCCGCATCATCCATGCCGGGCTGGGTGCTGCCGGACTTGGGATGGTTTTCCTTATGCTCAAAAGCTGGGAATGGCATCTTGAATTTGAGGAACATCTTTTCCCGGGAACGAATTTTTCCATTTCCGGACCGCATGATGGTGGCGCGCAGTTATTCTACAGCTTCTATTTCATCTCCACCGCGCTGCACGGGCTGCACATGCTGGTGGGGATCGGACTGATCCTGTGGATATGCGATCGGACCCGCAGGCAGGCGGGGAGGGAAATATCCACCATACCCGTTGATATTGTCGGACTTTACTGGAGTTTTGTCGATCTTGTCTGGATCGTCCTGTTCCCGGTCCTCTATCTGATCGGACGGAACTGATGGCGCGCGTCCTGTACTGCTGGATCCTGCTCATGATGCTGCTTGCCGGGGAACTGACCATGGCGCGGCTGGGGTTCAGCTCCGCCGTCTGCGCCTGTGCCGTCCTGATGGGACTGGTTATCATTTTCGGCTTCATGCGCATCGCGCAGGCGCCGCCCCTGGCCGCGATTTTTGCATTGGGGGGACTGTTCTGGCTGGTAATACTGCTCTCCCTTGGCAGTCTGGACAGTTTTACCAGAACAAATTTCGCCGTGGGCAGCGCCATGTCCTCCCGACCGGACCATGCCCCTGCCTCACCGGATGAATCGCGCTGACGAATATCGGAAAACTCAGAGAAATTTCACGATATTGACGAAACGATCAGTCAGGTGCGTCGAATGCCCGACGCATCCTGCGCAATCGGCCCCGCGTTACCCGCCATTTCGCATGATGACGCCGCCCTTGGCGACGAAACGGACCGCGCGCAGGGCGGTGATGTCGTGGGTGGGGTCGCCATCGACCGCGACCAGATCGGCAAGATAGCCGGGCCGGATGACGCCAAGCCGGTCGTCAAGATGGAAGATCCGCGCATTGCCGGAGGTCGCTGCCTGCAGGACGGCGGCAGGGGGCATCCCGGCGGCGACCATGGCCTCCAGCTCACGCGCGTTGGTCCCGTGGGCGAAAACGCCGACATCCCCACCGACGCACAGGGTGACGCCCGCCTTTCGCGCGGCGGCAAGGCTCGCACGGCCGGTCTGCACGGACTCCGGTGCCGGTTCCCTGCCGTCCCAGCCGCGATAGCGGGCAATCGCCTCCGTGGCGGCAAGGGTGGGGCAGAGCGCGGTGCCATGGTCATGCATCAGGCGAAAGACATCCGGCGTGCCGTCGGTGCCGTGTTCGACGGTATCGACACCCGCGAGAATGGCGCGGCGCATCCCCTCGGCCGAATGCGCGTGGGCGGCGACGATCCGCCCGGCCGAATGGGCGGCCTCCACCGCCGCGCGCATTTCCTCCATCAGGAAGGTCGGGCGGCTGGGCTCGCCCGGTCCCCAATGGTAATCCGCGTAAAGCTTGACCACATCCGCGCCCGCTGCGATCTGCTGCCGGGCGGCACGGACCAGTTCGGGGCCATCCGCCTCCTGCGCGCCCTGCGGAATGGCGACACCGGGTTCAAACCCCTTTGGCCCGTAGGAGCCGGTCGCGACCAGCGCGCGCGTCGCCACCAGCATGCGCGGCCCCGGGATGATGCCCTGTTCGATGGCCTGTTTCAGGCCGACATCGGCGTAACCCGCCCCCTCGGTCCCGAGGTCACGCACCGTGGTGAAACCGGCCATGAGGGTCGCCCTTGCCGCGACCGTCGCGCGCACGGTGCGCAGCGCCAGCGGTTCATGCAGGACCTGATCGTCCCATTTTGCCTCGTCATAGGGATGAAGGAACAGGTGCGAATGTCCCTCGATCAGGCCGGGCAGCAACGTCGTGCCCGGCAAGTCGATCACGCGTGCGCCCGCAGGCATCGTGCCCGTCGCCGGGCCGACGGCCGCGATGCGTCCGTCATGGATCAGGACCGTCCACCCTTCGTGCGGATGGGGATCGATGCCGTCAAAGACCCGCGCGGGACGGATCAGCAGGTCATCGGCCCATGCATCGCCCCATGCCGGAACCGCAAGGAGCGTCACCAGCCATGCGGCCAAAAAATATCGCGTGAAATATCCCGTGAAACGCATCGCGGCCTTTCCCATGCGCATGCGCCCCCGACCTTGCATCTCGTTGCGCCTGTGAATAGATTTTTGCCGATGATAACCCTGCCTTTTCGTGTTGCAACCTCCCGCATGCTGTTTCTCGGGGCCATGTACGTGGGGATGATGCCTTGCGGGATGATGCCCTGCGCGCATGCAGCCGCGCCCGATGATACGGCCCGCCTGCAACACGAGGCCCGCAGGGTGACGATCACCCGTGATAACTGGGGCATCGCCCATGTGCGCGGACGCACGGATGCCGATGCCGTTTTCGGCGCCAGCTACGCGCAGGCGGAGGACGATTTCAACCGGGTAGAGACCAATTACCTCGTATCGCTCGGCCGGCTGGCGGAGGCCGAAGGCGAAAGCGCATTGTGGCAGGATCTGCGCATGCGGCTGTTTGTCGATCCGGCCGGACTGCAGGCGGATTATGCCACGTCCCCCCGATGGCTGAAACGGCTGATGAATGCGTGGGCCGATGGGCTGAACTGGTATCTCAGGACGCATCCGCAGATAAAGCCGCGCGTCATCACCCATTTCGAGCCATGGATGGCCCTCAGCTTTACCGAGGGCAGTATCGGCGGCGATGTGGAGCGTATTTCGCTGACGCGGCTGCAGGCATTCTATGAAAACCGGCCCGTCGCGCCGGACGCGGAAGAACGCGGCGCCAGACCGAAGGAGCCGAAAGGGTCGAACGGGATCGCGATTGCGCCCTCCCGCACAGCGGACGGGCATGCGCTGCTGCTGATCAACCCGCATACCAGCTTCTTCTTCCGCTCCGAACTGCAGATGACCAGCGATCAGGGACTCAATGCCTATGGCGCGGTCACGTGGGGGCAGTTTTTCATCTATCAGGGGTTCAATCCCCACGCCGGATGGATGCACACGTCAAGCGGTGTCGACGTGGTTGACGAATTTGCCGAAACGGTCACCCGCCACGATGGCCGGGTCTATTACCGCTATGGCAACAGGGAACTTCCGGTTGAAACCCGCAGGGTCATGGTGCGGGTACGCCTGCCATCGGGCGGATTTGCCAAGCGCGAATTTAACGTCAACACCACCCGTCATGGCCCGGTTGTCAGGACGGAAGGGGACAGATGGATCAGCACCGCGCTGATGTACCGGCCCGTTCCCGCGCTGGAACAGTCATTTTTGCGCACCAAGGCAAAGGATTACGCGCAGTTCCTGAAAATATCCGCGCTTCAGGCGAACTCGTCGAATAATACCATCTTCGCGGACCGGAAGGGGGAGATCGCCTACCTTCATCCCCAGTTCGTGCCGCGCCGCGACGACAGGTTCGATTACCGCCATCCCGTCGATGGCAGCGACCCGGCGACGGACTGGCACGGGCTGCATGCCCTTTCCGAACTGCCGCAGGTCATCAACCCATCCGATGGCTGGGTCATGAACACCAACGACTGGCCCTGGTCGGCTTCGGGAGGCGAAAGTCCACGGCGGGAGAACTATCCACGTTACATGGACATGGCCGGGGAAAACCCGCGTGGCATCCACGCAACCCGCCTGCTGGACGGGGGCAGGGATTTCACCGCCCGATCCCTGATGAAGGCGGCCTATGATCCGTGGCTTCCCGAATTCGCGCTGCTGGTGCCCCAGCTCGTCTCCGCATGGGAACACCTGCCGGCTGGCGCCGCGCAGAAGGCACGGCTGGCCGGGCCGGTCGCGCTGCTGCGGGGCTGGGACAATCGGTGGGCCGCGGATTCCACGGCGACGTCGCTGGCCGTGTTCTGGGGGGACGGGCTGCTTGAACGGGTGCGTCCGCTTGCCACGGCAGAGGGGATCTCGATTTACGATGGCCTGGCCACGCGCGTCAGCGATGCGGAAAAGCTGGACCGGCTGGACGCGGCGGTAAACCGTCTGGTGCATGATTTTGGCAGCTGGCAGGTGCCGTGGGGGACGATCAACCGTTTCCAGCGGATCAATGGCGATCTGGTCCAGCCCTTCAGCGACGCGCAGCCGAGCATGGCCGTCCCGTTCACGTCCGCCATATGGGGCTCGCTCGCCTCGTTCGGGGCGAAACGTTATCCGGGGACGAAACGCTATTACGGCACCAGCGGCAACAGCTTCGTCGCCGTGGTGGAATTCGGCCGCAGGGTCCATGCGTGGGCTGTCTCCACCGGGGGAGAGAGCAGCGACCCGGCCTCGCGTCATTTCACCGACCAGGCACAGCGATACAGCGACGGGAACCTGCGCGAGGTCTATTTTCATCCCGCGCAGTTGCGGGGCCATGTGGAACGGCGTTACGCGCCCGGCGGCTGATCAGCCCAGCCCCCGTGGGGCCGGGACGCCGGGGTGGATATGGGACGCGTCGCGTGTTTGAGTGGGGTTCCGGTCTGACCGGCATGCCAATCTGACCGGGGCGTCGGCACCCTTCATGGAAAACGGGATACGGATATTGATATTGGGTTTCAGGACACGGCTTTCATTTCCCCTGATTATCGGCGCGCTCTGCCTTGTCGCGCCATGGCGGCAGGCCCGCGCGGACTGCCAGTCCCTGCGCATCCCGCAGCCACCCGTGGCCAATACCACCCGTCCGCAGGCCCCGTTCTTCATCGACCTTTCGGGAATGACGCTTGATCGCATGCCGCCACGGCGCGACCCGCATGATGCGCATTACCCCGCCGCGCGCGACCTGCCCGATGGCAGCGTGCCGCCGGTCACGGTCAATGGCAATTTCGTGCTGGGGCCAACCCACCCGGTCGCGCCCGAATTCGCGACAGCCGCCAGCGTGCCGCACGGGCGCGTTGTCTCCTTCACCATGGATTCCGGACACAGCGTCCTGTTCAGGAACGGCATCGCGCGTGACGATCCGGACAACTGTCCCAATGGCGCGATCTATACCGCCCATTCCGAACCCGGCGATCCGTCGGACCTGCGCCTGATGGCAAGCCATCCCGCCCCGTGGACGCGGCAGGTCGATGTGTATGTACCCGCGCAGTACAGGGCGGGCACCAGGGCGCCCTTTGTGGTGTTTGGCGATGGCGGGGCGGATGGCATCTATCCCGGCCGGGACCTGTTCGCCGTCCTCGATGTCCTGATCGCCAGCCATCGGCTGCCACCCATGATCGCGATTGGCATCGGCGCGGGTGGACAGGACGCGCAGGGCAGCGAGCGTGGACTGGAATATGACACGGCTTCGGGCACCTATGCCGAATGGGTCGAGCGCGAGGTCCTGCCACTGGCGCAGCAGCAGGCCGGGGTAAGCCTGACCCGCGATCCCGACGGCCGGGCCACGATGGGGGTCAGTTCCAGCGGCGGCGCGGCCTTTGGCATGGCATGGTTCCATCCCGACCTGTACCATCGCGTTCTGGCCTATTCCCCCACGCTGACCAACCAGCAATGGCCGCATGACCCGGCGATGCCCGGCGGGGCGTGGCAGTATCATTCCCCGTGGGCGGGCGCGCCGAACGCGACGGGAAAGCAGCCGGGGGCCCCCCTGATGCCAGATGCGCCCCGCGCGCCGATCCGGTTCTGGTTCGCTGCGGGGGATCAGGACCTGTTCTATCCCGCGCCCGCCATGCCCGATGGCATGCATGACTGGGTACTGGCGAGTGAAAACATGGCGCGGGTGCTGGGCCGCAAGGGATATGATTACCAGTTTGTCCTGTCACGCAATGCGGGCCACATAGATGGGGCGACAATTGCCCAGACCCTGCCAGAGGCCCTGTTGTGGCTGTGGCGGGACTATACCCCGAAACAGGACTGAGCGGCGATCATGGCCGGTTGGTTGGGGCCTGTCAGGCCTTAGCCGACGTGCAAGATCTGGTCGGTTGAGTATCTACGGCGTGTCGTCAGTTAAGCCCTGAGAGCTTGAGGTGAGGGTTGTACTTTTTGTCGCTCTGTGCTGAATGTTTTTCCGGCTTTGGAGGAGAATAACAGATGCGGCGCTATGGCTTACGTGACGACCAGTAGGAGCGGATACAAGACCTTCTTCCGGGCGGCTTCGGGGACTGGAAAAACGTGCACCGGCGACTGCGCCGCTGGTGTGAAACTGGTGTGATCGAAAGGATATTCCGCCATCTCGACGTGGATCAATGACAATGAATACATGATGATCGACAGCACCATTCTCCGGGCGCATCAGCACAGCGCCGGAGCCCTCAAAAAAGGGGCACGGATCAGGCCATCGGACGATCCCGGGGCGGATTGACCACAAAGATCCATGCTATCTGCGATGCCTTGGGCAATCCGATGGAGATCGACATCACACCGGGACAGGATGCGGATATCAACCGGGCGGAACCGGTGCTGGAAAACATCGATCCAGATGCCTTCCTTGCTGACAGGGCGTATGACGCAGACAGGTTGATCGACCGATTGACAGAGCGCGGGGTTATCCCGGTCATACCGCCAAAACGCAATAGAACGATGCAGCGGGAAACCGACTTCATTCTTTGCAGGAAACGTAATCTTGTCGAGCGGTTCTTCAATAAACTCAAACAGTTCCGCGCCATCGCAACCCGCTACGATAAACTGAAATCAACCTTCCTCGCAGCCGCGCAGTTCGCCTCAATCATTATCCTCCTTAACTGACGATACGCTGTAACAGATCCGGCATCACTGCTGGCTGACGTCAACCCATTCTGCGCCAACAAGTTTTGCAAGCCGATCCGGCGTCAGACATACGGAACTGTTCCGGTCACCTGCTGCCGGCCAGACTTCGTCAAACGCACGCAGCGAAGTATCACAAAAGACTCTGACAGGCTGCGGCAGTCCGAAAGGACATACACCTCCCACGGGATGGCTTGTCAGTCCCAGCACTTCGTCCGCAGGCAGCAGGCGGGGGCGGTTGCCGAACGCATCCTTCGTCTTGCGATTATCCAGCCGGCCCGTCCCGGCCATGACGACCAGGATCCGCTCATCCCCAACTTTTAGCGCAAGCGTCTTGGCAATCTGCCCTTCCTGCACGCCCAGCGCCTGAGCGGCTTCCACCACCGTCGCAGTACTGTCCGTCAGCACCACAGGTTCGATATCGGGTGCGTTTGCCTCGAAAAATGCCCGCACGGATTCCCGGCTCATCTATATCCCCTCACAATGCTGGAAAACTGTTGGTCGTCTGGATGATTACACATTCTGCACTTCTTCAAGACAATCACGGAACGGTTCACAACAGTGCCATCTGGAAACTGCCAACATCAATCATGAAACTTCCCTCTGCCGCGATCCCGAATTCCTTTACATCTTCCTGCGCGGCCTGCTCCAGAAAGGCCGCCCATTCAGCGATGAATAATCCCGCACATGCGAGATATCACGCAGCAATTCCATCGACTGCAGCCAGCTATCCAACAGGAGGAAGCCAGAGCCGTCACATCAATGAACAGAACCATGCTTGAAGGAGACAGCACCCACTGCCGCATGGCGGTCATGATGTGGTCATGTTCATCGGCCGAAACCATGCCATCAGACGCCCTGCTCGAATGGAGCCATTAATCGTGCTTCAGTTCCACAAACGGTTCCAGTTCCCGCGCGAATTCGCGGCCGTAATGCAGCAGGCCCTGATGGTGATAGGGAATACGCCACGGACCCGGATTGATGTAATTGCCCGATGCGAAACTGACCTTCTGGGTGCCGCCTTTGTGAAGATTTTTATAAAAATCTTCACAAAATTTTATGATTTCAGTGAGTTGTCATGACTGTCTTTTCAAACAGTCTCTAAAATCCGTACCCTGCGCATGTCCCATGGACGTCATGGCCTGATACAGGGCGGCACTACCGGCAAGCATGCCAATACGTGTTAAAAGTTGCCTGTGCGTGGGTGCCTTGCGCGGATGAGCGTCTGTCACCAGAAAATTCCCATAACAACAGCCGTGATGCACCTGGCTCCATTGCTCGGAACGGATTCTGTCCGGAAACAATGTGAGCGGATATGAAGATCGTGCCTCCCTGGTCTTGGGCGGATTGCAAACTGTCTGCGTGTTCCGGATGATCGCAGAAAACAGCAGGGTCTATGCCCGTCATCAGTAAAATACCCATGGCGTGGGCCGTATGCGTTTTGACTTCAGCTGTCAGACAGGATCAGAAGTTGGCGTTAAGGCGGCCGTAATAATACCCGCCATACATGGGGATCTGGGCGGAATCTTCATCATAGGGCATGGCGCCCAGTGCATTGAGCGCCTGCGGGACCATGCGTGGACGCACGTTGAATACGTTATTGGCACCGACCGCCATGTGCCAGTTCTTCTTGAACCGGACGCCGATTTCAATATCCGTCAGCCAGTGTGGCGTATTGATGAACTGCTGCAGGGCGTTGTTGGAGTACTGCAGGGCCGCAGGACCCCAGTCCTGATATTGCATCATGTCACTGGTTTGGCCATAGCGGGTCTGGCGGATATTAAAATCCCAGTTCCTGTAGGTATAATAAGCATTCAGGATGATCTTGCTACGCGGATAATCGGTTGTGATTGCCGCGATGTCCGAAAGGTTCAGGTCCGCGCCGTTATGATGCAGACGGGTGCGGTTGAGGTCGATCGACATCGACAGCGCAAGATTGCCATATTGATGGAAGCGGAACATGTAATCCGCCTTGATGTCCACGCCCTGTGTGCGGGTGCTGGCACCATTTGTGAAATAATCTGCATACACATCGTTATAACCGGAAAAGCCGGTTGGCAGGGAGGCCAGCTGGGCAATGGCCTGCGCCGCGACCTCGCCCTGTGTTGTATTACCGTAAGGGGTAGAGCCGCCGAAATTCGTATCCTGAACGATGCGGTCACGCATATTGATCTGATAGACGTCGGCTTCAACGTGGAAACCATCGACAGGTTCCAGCACGATGCCACCGCTGACGCTGGTCGAACGCTCGGGCTTCAGCTTGGTCGCGCCAATGGCCTGGGCCGCGGCCGAATCAGCGGCAAGCAGGCCACTGGCACCGGTAGGTGAAACATTGACGGCGCTAAAATGTGATTCAGCCAGCGTCGGGGCACGGAAGCCCGTGCTGATGGTGCCACGGATGGCGATACGCTTGGTAAAGTTGTAACGTGTTGAAATCTTGCCATTTTCCGTGTTGCCCACGTCGGTGTAATGTTCCAGCCGCCCGGCAAAATCCAGTTCCCACTTCCTGGTCAGGCGGAAATCCCCATCCAGGTACCATGCCCAGATGTCACGGTACCATGTGCCAGCCGAACCGGGGGAGATGCCAGCATAACCCTGCGTACCGCCCCCCATGTACGAGACGGGATTGCCTGCGGTGATGTTGTAGGATTCCATCCGTTCTTCCGCGCCAAAAGCAAGCGTCATCGGAACAACGTCCCCGATCTTGAAACGACGGCGGAAATCGACGTTGTTGGTCCATTGCACCATGCTGTAGCTTTCAGCCCGTGCCTTACGGGGGCTGGATCCATAATCGGCAACATAAGATGTGTTAAGGGTATTCTTGTTGCCGATCTTGTCGATATCTTCACCATAGGTGGAACTGATATCCCAGTTGAAGCCCATGAAGTTGTCACCCTTCAGGCCCAATGTGGCGGCAAAATCGTTTTCTTCCATGGTTTCCAGTGGTGAGAAACCAAAGGGCGCAATGGCGGCGCAGGCCTCGCAGGAGCCACCTACAGTAGGAGTGCGGTAATTTTCATAAGCTTCCGCATGACGATGGGCATAAGTAATCAGCCCATAAAAATTGATACCGGGCGTAAACTGCTTGCCCCATTCAATCGCCAGGTTTTCACGTGTTTCTTCCGGCGTACTCATGATCTTGTTGGAGCGTTCTGAAATCTTGCCGGCATTGACGCCGGTATAGGTCGCACTGCTGGCATCGGCAGGCTGTGAAGCAAGCAGGCGGTGGTCCCGCGCGTTGTTGGCCACGAAGTGATCCGTATGGTACATCTGGCCGCTGATATGCAGGAATCCATCCTGCCCCAGTTTCATGCCGCCATCGGCATTGAGCTGGTAGCCCCAGCCGTCGCCGTTATAGGCATTCGCGCCGGTCTGGCCGCTCAGGTTCAGGCCATGATCCTGTTTCTTGGTGATGATGTTGACTACACCGGCAATCGCATCGGAGCCATACATGGCGGCCGCACCGTCTTCCAGCACTTCGATATGATCGATGGCGTTGGCCGGAATCATATTCAGGTCAACCGGGGTCGAGCCTGAATCCGGGCCTGAATCCGCATAAAGGTTGGCAGTCGTGTGGCGGCGCTTGCCATCAACAAGCACCAGCACTTCATTCGGGTTCAGACCGCGCATGCGAATGGCGGAAGTCAGGGCGCCCGCATCGGCCCCCATGGTGCTGACATTGATCGAGGCATAGGTGCGGGTCAGGGCATCAGCCAGGTTCATCTGACCCGAACGGCGCAGGGTTGCCGCGCTGACAACCGAGACGGGACTCATGCTGTCACGCGCCTTTCGATTCACTGTGTGCGTGCCGGTCGACACATTTATTGTTTCTACACCGGAACTGTTTACACCTGTGTTGTTCTCCTGCTTCAGGTTTTGCGCAGCACGCGGATGCGTCTGCGCTGTCGTTGCACGACGTGCGCGGGCGGCTCCGTTTTTTCCTGGATTCTGTTCCTTTGTTACAGGATTTCCGTTGGGTGTGGCGGCGACTGCTCCGAAAGAGACAAAAGAGCAGATGGTCGTAATTAGGAGAGAAGTTCGTCTGTTCATGATGCCCCGCGATTCTTCCATCGATTTACGATATTAAAAGATATTAACGGGACGTAATGATTATCGAGGAAAAAATACCTATCCCATTGCTTCGATATTGGTACGTTGCCGGAATGCTACACTCTGCCATGTGTCATATTATACTTACAATTTTAATAACTTAACGAAACAATACTCATAAACGTTGAGTAATTCCGGAAACCGAAGGTGCATTAAGTTGGAATTCCGATTGAGATGTCAGATGATTATGCGAATGCTTGCAGAGAGGCTGGTAATGCAGAGAGATGGGTCCGTTTGTTCGGACAGTTTTGCGGGTTGAATAAGTTCTGGCCGGTTGATGTCATGCCGCCATTCTGACGGTGTTGCTGTCGGCCCCCTAGGGCCTGACAGGCCTTGATATAGTCTGCTGTAGCAGCGATGAGGATGACGAGGAGGAAAGATGCTGCTGTCTTCTCATATCGGGTTGCGACAGCCCGCCATTCCTTGAGCCTTGCCCACAGGTTTTCGACCAGATGCCGGTGTCTGTAAGCCCATCCGGACAGGCGATCTCGGGATCGTTCTTCCTTGGCAGGATGACAGGACGCGATCCGTGGTTCCAAAGATCTTCACGGAATTTGTGCGAGGCATATCCGCGATCACAAACGACATGGGTCGGTGGATGTGGTAGTTCGTCGAGCAGGGCATACGCGGATCGTCGTGCCATCGAGAAAGACCATGCCGAGGGCCTGATCCCGGTCTTTGACCTTTTCAAGGAGGTGCTGCCACACACCGAGCTTCGACCAGCGAATGAACCGTTGTGCGGCAATCCACCAGGGACCAAGCTCAGGCGGAAGGGCACGCCATTTCGCGCCGCTCTGATGCCGCCAGAAAATCGCTGAGATCGTCCGTCGAAGGTTTTTCGGCGGGGTCTTGCCCTTCGGACGGACTTCCTCGATCAAAGGCTCCCATATGGACCATGCGGTATCGGAAAAGACAGACTGCATCATGCTCATCATAAACAGCCATGCAGTCCGTTCCGTCATTCAAGACCTGACAGGCCATAGACACGGCATAATGGGGGTGACAGACAAGGTATCGATGCCGTGCCGGTCATCATGGACCGGGAAAACCCGTCCCTGCCTGTTCGCCACGGATCCGACCCGTCTTCCATCGCCGGGCGGGCCGCGATGACCGCAACGCCCTATTTCAGGAGCCAAAAGTGCATAATCTCGATTTCAGTTCGTGGCACAGCCTTCTGGTCACCCTGATCGGCCTGTCGCTGATTACGTTGATTGGCGTTGGCATCCGGCTGCTGATGATGGTTGTCATCCAGCAGCGTCGCGAACGCATGAACCGCCAGATCAATGAACGCCTGCGGACCCTGATCGCGGCCTACCGGACGCTGGGCGGTTCATTTACCGGCGATCTGGCGGTTGATCCACGGCATCGCCGTGAACTCCGCATCATGCCAGAAGGCACGACGCTGCCGGGTGATGACACGACCGGCCAGACGGGGACGCAGGCGGGTTCAGAACGCGCGCGGCGTATCCGCGACGCGGTGGAGGCCGCGCTGTCGGACATCATCCTTCTCGGCACGGAGGAACATGTCCGCCTGGCCGAACAGGCGGCACGGGAACTTGTGGCGGGACAGCGTGTGCATACCCATAACCTTGTCGTCTCGCTCCGCAGTTTCATCCGCAAGGCGCTTGATCTCGAACCCATCCCGTCCGACCTCGCCATTCCCATGCAGGGGCCGGTGCGCACATCGTCATCCGGTGGCCGCGCGAAGGAGGATGGCAAGAAAGACGGGTCGGATAAAGGCGGCGGGGGAGGCGATGGCGGCATGCACGGGGCGGGTGACATGACTTCCTTTGGTGGCGGAACCGGCACGGACGGCCACGATGCGGCATCCCATCCCGGCCCCTGAGCGGACGCAGGGGGCAGGGGCCGCGCGCGGGATCGGGCAAGGCGCTTGACCTGAGCATGGCGCGGATGCGAATGTGGGGGCAGGCAATGGACTCTGCCTGACTTTTATTTCCGAAGGTCGAACCGCCCGCAGGGCTGATGATTCCTACCTCGCCAGATGGCATGAGAGGGAGGAGTGTGTCTGCGGTCATGGGTCTGTTTTTACGAAATTCCGGATATGGTCGGGTCACGATCCTGCGGGGTCGCGTCGGTGCCTTGTATCGCGTGTCCGCCCTGTCCGTCCGGGCGGAGTGTCGGCCTGTGGGGAAAGGGATGTTCCATGCCCCCCCGCGTGACGTCCTTATCACCCCGGATAAATGTGGTGTTCCATCGATCCCATCGGTTCAGGTGCGCGTTTCCGATCCTGTCCGGACCGGAAATGGAAGTATTCCATTGCGACGGGAACCAAAGGAAACAGTCCGGCACATCGGAAATAAAATATCCACCAATAAAATTACAATAAACAACAATATCCGAATGCAACCCAACTTCCTGCGGGAGTACTGATGATGCGTATCCTCGCCATCCTTGATCGTCCTGAAACGGCCATGTTCACGCTTGAGACGGCAGGCGGACTGGCGGACCGGATGAACGGCTCCGAAATCCGGGTTCTCTGCCCGCAGCCCGCAGGCGACCCGGATTTTCAGTCCCCGGACGAGGGATTGCCCACCCATGAGGAAAAAGCCCGCTTCGCGCGTGACATCTCGACCCGGGTGGAGGCCCTGCGTAACGCCTTTGATCGGTGGGCGGCTTCTGCCGGGCGGTCCCATGGCGCCCGATGGGTGGAAATCGCGGGCGATATTCGCAAGGTCGTCGCGCGTGAGGCGATGACCGCCGACATGACGGTCCTGAGCCGCCCGCGTTCCGGGGATCCGGACCATGTAACGCTGGCGTTTTCCGCGGTACTTTATGACGCCATGGCCGCCGTGGTGGTGGCCCCCCTGCAGCATCATCAAACGGTGGGCGCGCATCCGGTCATTGCCTGGCATCCGGCCCCCAATCTGGAACGCGCCATGGCCGCCGCCCGCCCCCTGTTGGATGGCGCGTCCCGCGTTACGGTCATCATCGGGGAAAGCCGGGAAAATGAACAGCCGGAGCCGCCTTTCGTGGATGCGCTGCGCCAGCGCGGGATTGTCGTGACGGTTGATCGTTTCATCATCGCCTCGGCCAATGTGGGGGAGGAAATCAGGACCCGCGCCCTGGCGGCAGGGGGCGACCTGCTGGTCATGGGCGCGTACAGCCGCCCGCATTTCATCGAATGGCTTTTCGGCGGACCGACGCGCGACATCCTTGCGCATGGCACGCTGCCCATCCTGACACATCACTGAAACCACCACCGCAAAAGACGGGAGAGAAAGTCACCCATGTATTCGAATGTCCTGCCTACCCTCCTGATCGCGCTTGGGGGCGCGACGGGGACCGTCCTGCGCTACTGGGTCGGACTGGCGACCGCACGATGGAGCCAGTCCCTGCCATGGGGGACGATCCTGATCAATGTGACCGGTTCCTTCGCCATCGCATTTTTCGCCGGGCTGACCATGGCGGGGGGACGCCTGCATGTCCCGGAGACAGGCAGGCTTGTATTCATGGTGGGGATCTGTGGCGGATATACGACGTTTTCCTCATTCAGCCTCCAGACGCTGGACCTTTTCCGCAACGGGACGCCGGAAAAGGCCTTTCTCAACATGGGGCTTTCCGTGGTCCTGTGCATGATCGCCGTATCGTTCGGCTATTACGCGGCACAGGCCCTGAACCAGGCCGACACGACCATCGGGCATCACTGATCCGCTGTGTTCCGGCGGTTGCGCACCGCCGGAAACCGGCTGTCATGCCACGGCTTTCCATGACCGTTTCCCGTAACCTGCGTGACATCGCGCATGGGCGCTTGGTCATTGCCTGAAACCCGGCATGGCCGCTGGAGCGGCAGCGGCGGTTTTTTCGGAATTTGATGTCATCCGATCTCCCCATTCATGCGTTCAGCGTGAAACCAGCCAGAACCGCAGGGACCGAACCACAGGAACCGGTGGTGACGTCAGGGAGCACGATCATGAAAAAGCGGGTCGTCATCAGGGGGAAACGTGCCATCCACCCCCTGCGTGTGGGAAGGGGATCGCAGCGGGGCCGGGGATCGCATGCCGGCACAAGCTGCAGGGGATAGCCCCGGGGCATGAACGCGATTGTCCGTCTGGCGCTTGCCCGGCCCTATACCTTCGTCGTGATGGCGATCCTGATCGCCATTGCCGGCGTGCTGTGCGCCATCCGCACGCCACAGGACATCTTTCCCGATATCGGCATTCCCGTCATTGCCGTGGCATGGACCTACAGCAACCTTTCCCCGCAGGACATGTCGGGACGCATCGAACTGCCATTCCAGCGGGTGCTGACAACCACCGTCAACAACATCGAACATATCGAGGGGCAGTCGCTTACGGGCATTGGCGTCACCAAGATCTTCTTCCAGCCCGGCACCGATGTCCGCATCGCCAACGCGCAGGTCACGGCCATCGCGCAGACGATCCTGCGCCAGCTTCCTGTCGGCACCACGCCACCGCTGATCCTCAACTACAGCGCATCGACGGTGCCCATTGTCCAGATCGCCCTGTCGGGACAGGGGCTGACCGAACAGCAGATGTATGATTACGGATTCAACTTCATCCGCAACCGGCTTGTCACGGTGCCGGGGGCCGCGATTCCGTATCCCTATGGCGGGCGGGTGCGCCAGATCCAGATGGACCTTGACCCCCGGCAGCTGCAGTCGCGTGGCGTCTCGGCGCAGGATGTCGGCACCGCCCTGGGCAGCCAGACCCAGATCACGCCGGCGGGCTTCGTAAAGATCGGGGAATACCAGTATAATTTCAGGCTGAACAACCAGCCGGTTTCGGTGGAACAGCTCAACATGCTGCCGGTACGGACGATAAACGGCGCGGTGGTGCGCGTGCGCGACGTGGCCCACGTGCGCGACGGCGCGATGCCGCAGCAGAACGTCGTCCATGTCGATGGACAGCGTTCCGCCCTGATGACCGTCCTGAAATCGGGCGCGACCTCCACCATTTCCATCGTGCAGGGCATCAGGGACATGGTGCCCGATGCGACACGCGGCCTGCCGAAACAGCTCCGGCTCCGCCTTGTCAACGATCAGTCGCTGTTCGTGAAGGCGGCGGTCAACGGCGTCATGCGCGAGGGCGCGATCGCAGCCTGCCTGACCAGCCTCATGATCCTGCTGTTCCTCGGGTCGTGGCGTTCGACGCTGATTGTCGCGACCTCCATCCCGCTGTCGGTCATGGGGGCGATCACGGCCCTGTCCACACTGGGCGAGACCCTGAATGTCATGACGCTGGGCGGCCTTGCGCTGGCGGTGGGGATCCTTGTGGACGAGGCGACCGTGACGATCGAGAATATCGAACGCCACCTTGAAATGGGCAAGGATGTCCACGCCGCGATCATCGATGGATCGGGGGAGATCATCGTCCCCGCCTTTCTTTCGCTGATATGCATATGCATCGTGTTCGTGCCGATGTTCTACCTGCCCGGTGTCGCGGGGTTCCTGTTCGTGCCGATGGCGCTTTCGGTCATGTTCGCGATGGTGATGTCCTTTGTGCTGTCCCGCACGCTGGTGCCGACCATGGCGATGTTCCTGCTGCGCGCCCACCATGACGAAGGCGGCAGGAAGGGGATTTTCCAGAAATTCCAGAAAGGGTTCGAACGAAGGTTCGATGCCCTGCGCACCCGTTACGGCGCGCTGCTCGAAGGGGTGCTGGAACATCGGGGGCGGTTCGTCGGCGGTTTCCTCGGCTTTGCGTTGCTGAGCATGGGGCTGCTGCCCTTTCTGGGACGCAATTTCTTTCCGCAGGTGGATGCCGGCACCCTGACGCTGCATGTGCGCGGTCCGGTGGGCATGCGGATCGAGGAATCGTCGGCCCTGTTCCAGCGGATCGAAAAGCAGATCCGCAGGCGGATCGCACCGGCCGAACTGGACTCGATCGCCGATAATATCGGCCTGCCCACCAGTTCCATCAACACGGCCTATAACGCGTCAGGCACGATCGGGCCGCAGGATGGGGACATCATCGTGGCACTCAGGCCGGACCATCGACCCACCGGGTATTATATCCGCCTTCTGCGCAACGAACTGCCGAAACTGTTCCCCGAGGCAACCTTTGCCTTCCTTCCGTCGGACATCACCAGCCAGATCCTCAATTTCGGGGCGCCAGCGCCCATAGACATCCAGGTTTCCGGCCCCGACCCGGCCGATACGCGGCAGTTCGCGGAACGGATCCTGCGCCAGATCCGCCGGATCGACGGGCTGGTCGATGCCCGTATCCAGCAGCCGGGACATTACCCCGAACTCCGCTTCGATGCGGACCGGACCCGCATCAATCAGCTGGGCCTGACCGAAAGCGACGTGACCAGCAGCATCGCGACCTCGATTGCCGGCACGGTGCAGACCGCGCCGCTCTACTGGGTGGATCCGCACAGCATGGTAACCTATCCCATCGCGGTGCAGATGCCGGAATACCGGATCAGTTCGCTGGCGGATGTCATCGGCCTGCCGGTGACCGGGATTGCGACATCGCAGCTGCAGGTGCTTGGCGCGCTGGGCACGATTACGCGCGATACGACCTCGCCGGTGGAGGCGCAGTACAACATCCGCTCCCTCATCGATGTTTTCGCGGGCGCGGATGGCCGCGACCTTGGCGCGATCGCAACGGACGTGCAGGCGGTGCTGCGCCATCTGGAACATGAACGGCCACAGACCGTAACCGTTACGCTGCGCGGGCAGTACCAGGCCATGACAACCGCATTTTCGGGCATGGGGTTCGGCCTTCTGGGCGCGATCGTGCTGATTTACCTGCTGATCGTCATCAATTTCCAGAGCTGGACCGACCCCTGCATCGTGGTCCTTGCCCTGCCGGGGGCGCTGGCGGGCATATGCTGGATGCTGTTCGCCACGCGCACCCCGCTTTCGGTGCCCGCGCTGACGGGGGCGATCATGTGCATGGGGGTCGCCACGGCGAACTCCATCCTTGTCATCACCTTCTGCCGTGAACAGCTGGCGGAACATGGCGATGCGATCCGCGCGGCCGTGACCGCGGGCAGCACCCGCCTGCGGCCCGTCCTGATGACGGCGCTGGCGATGGTCATCGGCATGCTGCCCATGGCGCTCGGGCTGGGGGAGGGGGGGGAACAGAACGCGCCGCTGGGACGTGCCGTCATCGGTGGCCTGCTGTTCGCGACCTGCGCCTCCCTGTTTTTCGTGCCGACACTGTTCGCCGTCATCTATGACCGGCGCGCGCGCCATCAGCCGGGCGGGGCGCAGGCCCATGGCTAACGCGGACCGGTCGATACAGCATGCGGGACACAGGATACGGCTGCGGTGGATCGTGATCGGCGGGGCCGGCCTCTTTGCGCTCATCCTTGTAACAGGTCTCCTTGAACGTCTCCATTCCCGCCGGCAGCTGCATGCCACGACCATGGCCGCGCTGGTGCCGAGCGTGACCGTCGTCCATCCGGGCGGTCACGCGGTCGATACGCTGGTCCTGCCCGGCATCCTTCAGGCATGGTACACGGCCCCCGTCTATGCGCGGACCAATGGCTACCTGCGGCGCTGGTATGTCGATATCGGACAGAAGGTGACGGAAGGCGAGCTTCTGGCGGAAATCGATACGCCCGATGTCGACCTTCAGCTTGCCGGTGCGCGCGCGGCGCTGGGCACCCGTACGGCGCAGCGCGACCTCGCGCGCATCACGTCGCGGCGGTGGGATCGCCTTGTCGCGCAGAATGCCGTTTCCCAGCAGGAGACGGACGAACGTCGCGGCAACCTCGCCGCCAGTGAAGCCGCCCGTCACGAGGCGGAGGCAGAGGTCGGGCGGCTGGAAACGCTGTCGGGGTTCAAGCGCATCATCGCGCCATTTTCGGGGGTCGTAACCAGCCGCGCGACCGATATCGGCGCGCTGATCGTCGCTGGCACCGCTGCCGCGCAGCCCCTGTTCAGCGTATCGGACGTAACCCGGCTGCGGCTGTATGTCCGGGTGCCACAGGCCTATGCCGCGCGGATGCGCGAAGGGTTCATCGCCCGTTTCACCGTTCCCGATTACCAGGAACGCAGGTTCGAGGCGCACCTGCTGCATTCCGCCGACGCCGTTGATTCCCAGTCGGGCACCATGCTGGTCCAGCTTGTCTATGACAATGCGGAAAACCTGCTGAAACCCGGGGCGTATGCGCAGATTTCCTTTACGTTCCATGGGCCGGGGCCGCAGGTCCCGCCATCGGCGCGCATTCCGGCCAGCAGCCTGCTGTTCCGCAGGGACGGGACAACAGTGGCGGTGGTCGATGACAGCAATCACGTCCATATCCAGCCCATCTCCATCATGACCGATTTCGGGACCGAACTGGAGGTCACGGGCCTGACCCCGCGCAGCAGGGTCATCGACAACCCGCCCGACGATATTGCCGAGGGCGATCCGGTCAAACCGCGTGAGGACGGACATGCGTCCTGAGTGGCGCAGGGGGATCGTCCTCCTTGTCTCCCTGCTGTGTGGATGCGACCTCTCCCCGCGTTACAGAAAACCGGTCATGGCGGATATTCCGGCCACCTTCCGCGAAAGCGGACCATGGACGCCCGTCACCCCTGCAGACAGCGTGGGGCGCGGCGCATGGTGGAAAATCATGGACGATGACGAACTGGACCGGCTGGAGGACAGGATCGAACATGGCAGCCCACATCTGGCGGCGGCGGTGGCGCGATATGACCAGGCGCGCGCGCTTGTCCGTCGCGCGCGGGCCGAGTTCTTTCCCCAGGTCGACGCCACCGCCAGCGCGCAGCGCGAACGCGCGCTGTTCCCCGCGACAGGACGTTATTATGAATATCGTGATTACGACGCGGGCGGCACCATTTCGTGGGAGCCGGACATCTGGGGCCGCATCCGCAACCTGGTCAGGGCCGCGCGGGCCGACGCGCAGGCAAGCGCGGGCGACCTTGCCTCCCTGCGGCTCAGCCTTGAAGGGGAACTGGGTGACGATTATTTCCAGCTGCGCGGCCTCGATGCCCGCATCAGCCTGCTACAAAAGACCATGGCGGCCTATTCGGCGGCGCTGGACCTGACGACGAAACGCTTTGCCGGCGGGGCCTCGAACGAACTGGATGTCGGGCGGGCGCGGACCCAGCTGGCCACGGTCCAGTCCCGGCTGGAACAGCAGGTCGCAGACCGGGCTCTGCTTGAACACGCCATCGCCGTGCTGGTCGGTGAACAGCCTTCCACCTTTTCCGTGACGCCGCGCGACGACCTTGTGCCCGTGCCGGTCATTCCCGTCACCGCCCCGTCCCGGCTGCTTGAACGTCGGCCGGACGTCGCTTCGGCCGAGCGTCACATGGTCGCGGCCAATGCGCGGATCGGGGTCGCGAAGGCGGCATTCTTTCCCAACATCACGCTGGGCGCGACCGGCGGATCGGAAAGCACGACAAATACGCTGCTGTCGGCGGGGTCGGGCGTATGGGCGCTGGGACCGGCCCTTGCCACGCTGGCGATATTCGATGGCGGGCGGCGGTTCGCCAATCTGGCGATCACCCATGCGGAATATGCCGAAGCCGCCGCGAATTACCGGCAGGTGGCCCTCAATGCCTTTCGCGAGGTGGAGGACCAGCTGGCGTTGCTCAATCATCTGGCCGATGCCTCGGCACGGCAGGATGAAGCCGTCGCCGCCGCCACGCGGACCGATCAGCTGGCTGCCATCCAGTATCGGGAGGGCGCGGTGGATTACCTTCAGGTTGTCATCGCGCAGACAGCGGAATTACAGGCGCGCGAAGACCTGATTACGGTCAATACGCGTCGTCTTGTGGGGGGTATCGACCTTATCCGCGCCATGGGCGGGGACTGGGGCAGGGGATGAGAGGCTATTTGAAAGGGCAGGACCGATAATACCCTGAATTCATAAAAGTTTTTGGTGAAGCTTTTTATAAAAAGCTTCGAAGGACGTCACCTTTTTAAAAAAAGGCGACACCCAAAAACTTTTATTTTTTATCAACGGATTGTTTTCAAATAGCCTGCCAAATCCGACTTGAAGGATATGCAGGCCATGTTGTCCCGGGCGGGCATGGCCTGCAGGCATCTCATTCCTGAACGGGCACCACCCTTTGACATGCGCGTGGGGCGGGTGCCTTGCGCGGGCGTGGGGCGACGAACTGGAACAGGGGACCCGTCAGTATCGTCGAAATGACCGCAAGCAGCATCAGGGACGTAAATGCGAACTCCGAAATCATGCCCTGGGCATGCAGGATCGTGGCCGCCACGATTTCCATCAGGCCCTTGCACTGCAGCAGCGAACCGATCGCCAGCTTCTGCCGCCCGCTCAGGTCCGCCGCCGGGGCAAACAGATAGACCCCGCCCATCTTGGAGGTAATGGAAATCACCACGAGCATGACGGAGGCAAGGACCGACGGCCATGTCAGGGCATCGCCATTGATGTGCAGGCCGCTATGGCCAAAGAACATCGGCGCGAACCAGATCAGGGCGAACGTGCCGACCTTTTCCACCGGCAGGCGCCGGACCCAGCCCGGCGGCATGACGGCCCCGGCGAAATAGGCCCCGATCAGTTCATGCAGCCCGAGCTGCATGCTCGCCCACGAACCTGCCGCCAGATAAAGCGGCAGGCAGCCCCAGATCAGCCATAAGGGCGGATGGCGCAGGTTGCGCGTCGCCCAGCTTCCCATCAGGGCAAGGGCCGCCAGCAGGCCGACGGCAATGAACTGCATGGCGCTCCAGCCATGCAGCGCGGCCGATCCCCTTGCCGCGAACTGCAGGGCGGCCAGCCCGATCCACAGGGTCGCGTCATCAACCACCGCAAGCTTGAGCGCCAGTTGCCCGAGCGGTTTCTGCGCGGGTTCGAGTTCCCGCACCACCCCGATCAGCACCGGCAGGGCGCTTACGGCGATGCACAGGCCAATCCCCAGCGCCGCGATCATGCCGGTCGCATGCGGCGGCTGCCATCCGCGAAGGGGCAGGAAAAACTGATGGATCAGGGCCGAACCAACAACGAACGGCACCGCCATGGCGACGAACGCCCCGCCAAGCAGCCGCCCGACAGATGGCTGGGGTATGGACTGCACGGCGGGATCCTCGCCGGGGTGCTGCCACATTTCCAGTCCCGCCGTAAAGGCAAGGATCAGGACCGCCACCCAGCCGATATCGGTACCATAGGTGGACGGAATCCCCAGCCGCCCGACCGGCATATGCAGGGCGGCCAGAGTAATGCCGACAAGGATCGGAAGGACAACGATCGGGATGGCGCGCTGCATGAGCCGCCACGCAAGCCACGGCAGCAGCACGAAGACACCCGCATCCAGAATAAGCGCCGTAATATCTGACATGATCTATCCTCCCTCGCTTATTGGAGGAAGAGTGTACGTTTTTTCATGCCTGATATGCAAATTTTACATTCTATTGATGGAGGGATCACATCCCGCCACCTGCCATATGTATGAAATAATACATTGTTATATATTCATTATTTTCAGGTGCCCTGAAATGGGTTCACATTCTCGATATCAGCTTTCCCTCCCGCTTCATGCGGTTTAACCGGGCCAATTCGACACGTTCCTCTTTTCCCCATGATATTGATGACATGGCCAGGCGTTGCTTCCCGCCTGATGGGCGGCTTACCGCGCTGTTTCGTCGCGGGGTTCCAGCTTCCAGACGATTTCCATTGCAGGGCAGGCGCCCTTCAGGCCACCGGGGACGTCCTGCCTTTCCAGACAGGTCAGTTCGAACCTGTCTTCATAATGTCGTCGGACCTCGGCCTCATTGACCGAAAAGGGCGGTCCCGCGCGACATGCCTGATCATAATCAAGACAGATCAGAAGCTGGGGTGCCGCATCCGTAATCGAAATCAGGTGCGTGGCATAACGCTGCCTGACAGGCGCGGGCAGGGCGATGAGCGCCGCGCGGTCATAGACCCCATCGACATGTCCCAGTTCCTGTCGGCTCAGGTCAAAGAAATCGCCAACAAAAATGCACAGCCCCTTGGCCTCGAACCGCCGCAGCCTGCCCGTCGCGGTAATGCGCGGGACCAGGTCGAGTTCAGCAAACAGCTGCCGGACCGCAATATCGCTCAGTTCAATGCCGCAGACCTTATATCCCCGTGCCAGCAGCCAGTGGATATCGAGGCTTTTCCCACACAGGGGCAGGAAGATGCGCGACCCTGCCGCAAGATGCATCGCGGGAAAGTGGCGGATCAGGAACGCATTGGGCTGGCGTTCATGAAAGCCGATTTCATTGCGCTGCCATTTCGCGTGCCAGAAGGCCCCGTTTATTGCATTTTCACTCATGCGTTCAGTTTATACGCTGCGGACACGACAGTCACGATATTGGGATCCGCATGGGAACGCAGGCGGATTTACGATCCGGGCAACAGCCGTTTCATGAGCCATTTCATGGGGGACCCATGCGGACCACGCTTTCATCCTTCGTTTCACGCTGCTGGCCGATATTCGTCCTGTCCTGCCTGCTTGCCGGGTTCGGGCCGGTGGCGCAGGCGCGGATGGTAACAAGGCCCCTGTCATGGGATTTCGAACATACGCGCTTTGACGGCGTCATCGTCTATGACGATGCGGTCACGGCAAAGCGGCCCGGCCTGCTGATGGTGCCGGCATGGTTCGGGGTCAATGACAATGCCATCCGCAAGGCTGAACAGATCGCGGGCCAACGTTATGTCATCCTGCTTACGGACATGTATGGCGCCGGCATCCGACCACGCGATACCGCGCAGGCCCGCGCGGCTGTCGCGCCGTTGCTGACGGACCGGGCGCTGATGCGCCGACGCATAAACTTTGCATTGCAGCAGTTCCGGGCACAGGCGGATACAGCACCGCTTGACCCGTCCCGGCTTGCGGCGATCGGTTTCTGTTTCGGCGGGGCCGCCGTGCTTGACCTTGCGCGCAGTGGCGCGGCCATTGCGGCAGCGGTGTCGTTCCACGGCAACCTCAGCACGGACAATCCAGCATTGGCGAAACAGATCCATGCCCATGTCCTTGCGATGAATGGCGCGGATGACGAGGCAACGGCACCGGATTTCGGGGCTTTCATGCAGGAAATGCGGCAAAGCCCCGCCCCATGGCAGTTCCTGGTGATCGGACACGCGGTCCACTGCTTTACAGAGACCGAGGCGACCGCCAGGACGGGACAGTGCCGATATGATCCACAGGCGGCGGCGCAATCCTATGGCCTCATGGACCAGTGGCTGGCGACCAGTTTTAAAAAGGGCGATCGTTAAAGGGTTTCACCTGATACGTCGTTTTCAAAAAAGGCTTTGAAAAACGACGTATCAGCCACGCCATCCCAGTCCTTTGGGCAGTGCGGAGAAGCCGACCTGCCGAAGGTCGGGAACCAGCGGTGAGCGGCCTGCCGGTTCCCCGTTGATCGTTTCCACGGTGAACATGGTTCTTTTTTCACGTTTCAGCATCGACGCCAGTGCCGTGAAGGATGCGCAAGCCATGGCCGCGGCGCGGGGGGCATCCGCTTGGAAATATGTCAGCAGGCTTCGCCCGCCATGCGACAGATAAAGTGCCAGACATCCGTCGCACAGGACGACGATCGCGCCCTTGCGCCGCACCGGTCGTATGCCGGTGCCGTGCGCGGGCCAGGGCAGGATCGTGCCAAAAGGGTTGGCGGGATCCAGTGCGGCAAGGGCAAGTGCGACGGGTTCGGCGGTCGGGGGCGTGGCCAGATCGCGCAGGCGGTCGATCGTCTCGCGATCTGCGAACTGGGCCGCGCCCAGTTCCTCCACAAATCTCCCGCGCAGGACATGTCCCGCATCCTCCATGCGGCGCAGGAAGGGATGCAGCGCCGGAAACCCGCCATTTACGTCTTCTGCCATTGTCGCCCCACGGGTCACGATGGCGTACCTGTCCAACAGCTTTTCCACCACGGCCAGTCCACGCTCCGTATCGCTGCATGGCCTGTAGGGGATCACGGACCATCGGCCGGGCATCGTGGCGTCTTCGTGGCGTGACGCGCCCTGTAACGTGGCGCCAGGCGGACGCAGGCGCGAGGATGGGGTCCATATTCCGCCATGCCGCCGCAGGGGACGCGCGGGCCTGCGCCCTGCCAGCGATGGCCCGCGCGGAGTGATGAGCAGCCGGAGCGGCGCGAAGCTGTCCGCCGAGACATAGCCATGCCAGGCAAGGCCCCACAGGGCGGCGCGGATATCACTGGTCGTGGCGCGTTCCATCCCGGCTGGCGGCATGGCGTCGGGATGCAGCAGGTCACGCAGCTGACGCACGAAAAAGGCACCGCCATCCGCCATGATGCGCAGAATCCTGTTCTGGAGCGTGGACAGTTCCTCCGGCGGGACCGACGGGGCGGCGGGAAGCGTCTGTTCCGCGATGTCGCGCAGGTGAAGGGAAACAAGGCCGTCATCGTCACCGATGGTCCCGTGCCCAAGCCAGATGACATCACCGCTGGCAAGCAGGCTGTCGAGCATGTGCGGGGCATAGTCACGCACGCGCGAAGGCAGGATATGCGTTTCCCAAAGGGAGGCTGGCAGGGGCAGGGAAACCAGCTGTTCGACGACGCGCATGACGCCATCCACCCCCTCCAGGCATCCCTGTCCGGGAATTGACGCGGCGTCAGCGAACCCCGTGCTCCCGACCACGGGACACAGGTAATGCCGTTCGGCCAGCAGGCGGACATAGGCCTGTGGCGGCACGGGCCGCGTGGCATCCCGCGCGGCGCGCAGCGAACGCAGGCGCAGACGGCGGAACACCTCCGCCGATACCCATTCATGTTTCGCGACAGGCAGGTCGCCCACGGTGGAGGGAACCTCCTCCTCCAGCTTTCTTTCGACCCCGAAATTGCCTTTCAGGACCGCGCCCCGGTCGCACAGTTCGTTCAGGCCCCTGTCCGCCACCACCGTCCCAAGCCCGAAATGGCTGGCGATTTCCCCGGTCGTAAAGGGCGTATGGGTGCGCGCGTAACGGGCAAGAAGGTCGCGCAGCGGGTCATCGGCCGGACGCAGGAACGCATCGGGAATGCCATCAGGAAGTCGTACGCCAAGCGCATCGCGCAGCCTGCCCGCGTCCTCGATGATCGCCCAGTGTTCCTCGCCCGCGATATCGACCGCGATCAGGCGCGATGCCTGCTGCAGTTCATGAAGATACGCGCCGACATTCTCGGCCTCCGCCTCCGCGACGCTACGGGTGATGCGCGGCAGCGTCAGCGGCCCGAGTTCACGCAGAAGGTCCACGATCCCTTCCGCGCCGCTGACACGCCGATCGGGAAGGGTCCGGCCCAGTTCCTGCCCGACCAGCGCCACGACCTCGGGGTCAAGGATTTCGCTGAAATCAACCTGCCCCAGCAGGTCGTCAAGCAGGCCGGTATCCAGCGACAGGACGGAGGCGCGACGTTCGGCCAGCGGCGCATCATCGGAATACATGAACTGCGCGACATAGCCGAACAGCAGCGTGGCGGCGAACGGGGAGGGGGTTTCGGTCGTCACTTCGACCAGGGCGATCTTTCCCGCCTGCAGGCCGCCCATCAGGTCATGCAGGGCCGCCAGGTCATAGACGTCCTGCAGGCATTCCCGCGCGGTTTCGACAAGGATGGGAAAGTCGCGATGCTCATGCGCCACCTGCAGCAGCTGCGCCGAACGCAGCCTCTGCTGCCACAGCGGCGACCGCTTGCCCGGATTGCGGCGCGGCAGGAGCAGCGCGCGCGCGGCGCATTCGCGAAAGCGCGAGGCAAAGAGCGCGGATCCCCCCACGGCATTTGTCAGGAATCCCCGCAGGAGATCGGGATCGAACGTGAAAAGCCCGGCCCCCGGGACGCGTCCGCCCGCGTCGGGCACGCGCGCCACGATACCGTCGTCGCTGGCGACCACCGACGGGTCAATCCCGAAGGCTCCGCGTGCCCGTTCCGCCACGGCCAGCGCCCACGCGGCATGGACGCGCCGGCCATAGGGGGAATGCAGGATGACGCGCCAGTCGCCGGTTTCATCGCGGCAGCGTTCGATGACAAGGGTTTCATCCGTTGGCACGACGCCCGTCGCCTCGTGCTGTTCCATCACATAGCGCACGATGTTGGTCGCGGCATTGGCATCCAGGCCGAGCATCCTGAGCTGCGTGTCCGCAAGGCGGGTGGCCGCATCCTTCTCCCCCGCGTGCGCGATGGACGTGTCGAGTTCGCGCAGGAACCGCCCGATCGCCTGTCCCAGTTCGGCGGGGCGGCCGGGACCGTCGCCACGCCAGAACGGCAGGCGCGCGGAACGTCCGGGGGCGGGTACGACGATCACCTGATCATTGGTGATCTGCTGTATCCGCCATGAAGAGGCACCCAGCGTGATGATATCATTCACGCGGGATTCATAGACCATCTCCTCGTCCAGTTCGCCGACCCGGCGCGCGCCGGCTTTTTCCTCTCCTTCGGGAAGCATCACGCTGAACATGCCGCGATCGGGGATCGTGCCCCCGCTGATGACGGCAAGTTGCCGCGCGCCCGGACGCGCGCTCAGGGTGTCCTCTTTCCTGTCCCACACCAGCCGGGGGCGGAATTCGGCGAATTCGTCGGATGGGTACTGCCCCGCCAGCATTTCAAGCGTGGCGTCGAAGGCCTTGCGCGACAGTTCATGAAACGGCCAGGCCCGCCTGACGGTCGCAAACCAGTCCTCCACCCCCAGCGTATCCATCGCGACGGCGGCCACCGTCTGCTGCGCAAGGATGTCGAGCGGGTTGCGCGGCGGGGCGATTGCCTCCAGCCTGACTTCGAGCATGCAGCGGGCCGTCACGGTCGCATCGATCAGGTCCCGCCGGGAACGCGGATAGACAAGTCCGGTCGAGAGGCCGCCCACCTGATGGCCCGCCCGGCCGATACGCTGAAGCCCGCTGGCCACCGTGGGGGGGGCGCCGACCTGGATCACCAGATCGACCAGCCCCATGTCGATGCCGAGTTCAAGGCTGGAGGTCGCGACCACGCAGCGCAGTTCGCCGGATTTCAGGGCGGCCTCTATTTCCCCGCGCTGTTCCTTGGACACCGATCCATGGTGGGAGCGCGCGATCAGCGGCGCGACCCCGGTCGCGCGCCCCTGCGTCCCCCCGGACCATGACTCGTAATTGACAGGCGCCGCAGGGGGCGTGGGTGACTGCGCCTCATGCCGTTCGGCATACAGTTCGTTCAGGCGTGCCGTCAGCTTTTCGGCCAGACCACGTGAATTGACGAAGACGATTGTCGAACGCCGGTCCTCGATCTGATCAAGGATATGGGCGGTCACGTGGGGCCAGATCGATCCCGTCTGGGTGGGGTGGGACGTGTTGCCGATGGGACCGCCGGTGGCGGGGATGTCGGCCATATCCTCCACCGGGACGACAATGCGCAGTTCCAGGCGGCGCGACGATTCCGGATTGACCACGGTTGTCGGCTGCGCCCCGCCAAGGAAGCCCGCGACCCGGTCGACCGGGCGCACGGTGGCGGACAGGCCGATGCGCTGCGCCGGGCGTTGCAGCAGGCGGTCCAGCCGCTCAAGGCTCAGCGCAAGGTGGGAGCCACGCTTGGTCCCGGCGACGGCATGGATTTCGTCAATGATGACGGTGCTGACATTCCGCAGCGTTTCACGGGCGTTGGATGTCAGCATCAGGTAAAGGGATTCCGGCGTGGTGATCAGGATATCGGGCGGTCGCCGGACAAGGGCCGCGCGTTCCGACGGCGTGGTATCGCCGGTGCGCATCCCGACCGTTATCCTGACCGGCGGCGCGCCAAGCTTTTCACGCGCCGCACTGACGCCATCAAGGGGAATGCGCAGGTTACGCTGCACATCCGCGCCAAGCGCCTTGATGGGGGAGATATAGATGACCCCTGTCGTCGTCCGGGAGCGTCCGGTGGAAACGGGCGGCGCGGTTTCGCCCGCGCTGAAAAGGCTGTCGATGGCCTGAAGAAACGCGGCAAGGGTCTTTCCCGAACCCGTGGGCGCGATGACAAGGACGCATTTCCCCTTGCGGATTTCCGTCCATGCGGCGCTCTGCACGGGGGTAGGGGCGCCAAAGGTGTCACGGAACCATGCGCGCGTCGAAGGCGTGAATGACGCAAGGCTTTCGCGGAAGGCGTCAGGCTGTCGGGTGCGCTTGCGGGAAATGGGCGTGGCCTCCGGTCGGTGTGGTTCATGTCGGAACATGGCGGACATGTCATAACATGCGCGGCGTCCTGCATCAGTACCTGTCCGGGAACGATGTGCGGGGACCGGATGACGGGTGTCGCGGATTGGAAATCGCTTGCGGCCTCTGATATCCCGGTCGTTCACGAAACAAGGAGAGGTGATCATGCCACAGGCGATCATGGTGCAGCCACCCGGGGGATTTGCGAACGTTGGCATCGTCGATGTGGCATCGCGCCCGCCCGGCCCGGGCGAAATACGGGTAAGGTTGCATGCCTCGTCCCTGAATTATCATGATTACGCCGTCGTCAGCGGCATGTGGGGACCCACGACGCCACGAATTCCCATGGCGGATGGCGCGGGCGACGTGGTGGAAGTCGGACCGGGCGTGACGGAATTCGCGCCAGGGGACCGGGTGGTCAGCACATTTTTCCCGACATGGCTTTCCGGCGCGCCAGAAGTCATCGGATTCGCCACGGTTCCGGGGGATGGCATCGACGGCTATGCCCGTGAAGAGGTCACGGCCGCCGCCACGTCATTCACCCGCGCGCCAGCGGGCTGGACCCATGCCGAGGCAGCCACCCTGACGACCGCGGGCCTGACGGCATGGCGCGCGCTGTTTGTCGATGACCATATAAAGCCGGGCGATACGGTCCTGGTGCAGGGGACTGGCGGTGTCTCGATCTTCGCGCTCCAGTTCGCGAAGATGGCGGGCGCAACAGTGATCGCGACATCCTCCAGCGGTGAGAAACTGGAGCGCCTGCGCGAACTTGGCGCGGATCACCTGATCAATTATCGCGAAGATGCGACATGGGGCAAAACCGCGTGGGACCTGACGGGTGGAAAAGGGGTCGATCATATCATCGAGGTCGGTGGCCCCTCGACCCTTGAACAGTCGATGGCGGCGATCCGGGTGGCGGGCCATATTTCCACGATCGGTATCCTCAGCGGGGTTTCGGGCCGGCTGGAAGTCGTGCCGATGCTGCTGAAGCAGTTCCGGCTGCAGGGGGTGCTGGTGGGCTGCCGGGTTGACCAGCAGGCGATGGTGCGGGCCTTTGAAAGCTGCGCCATCCGTCCGGTCATCGACCGTTCGTTTGCGCTGAAGGATATTGTCGCAGCCTTCAGGTATCAGGAAAGCAACCGGCATTTCGGGAAAATCTGCCTGGAATTCTGACCACGCATCTCCCTGGCCGGGCCATCTTCGGCTTTTTCCTGTCGCCCTGCTGTTTCTTTTAAAAGGAACTGCGGGCGACAGGGCATATCTGGCATGTCCGCGCCGATACCATGTGTGGATGGGTAATGGTACGTGCATGCCAGATATTTCCATAAATGGATGCTATATTACTGATATATGCGTCACATTTCCTGAAACCTGATCCCGCATGGAAAAGCCGGGATCACAACCTTTCGGTCCCGCGCCCCACCATCCGGCAGGGATGGGCAAGGGTGCGCAGTTCTGACCTGAATGCATAACTCCCAGTCATAATAACGAATTTCACGTGATATTGAGCGTGAAAGACATTGTTGTACGACCATGACTATATATGCTAGTATATAGACATGGCTGACCAGCCCGCCACCAGTTGCGCAATTTCACATCACGACGGGCATGCCGTGGCTACGGCCGAAGTAATTTCAGGTTGGCCGTAGAAAAAATATCGGGAGGAAACCGTTTTACCATGAAATACCAGACCATAAATCCGTACACGGAAGAAACGCTCAAGACATTCGACCTCCATTCGGATGCCCAGCTGTCCGGTATCGTCGCAACGGCCGATGCCACCTACAGGAACAACTGGCGCAAGAAGAGCTTTGCGCAGCGCAGGGAGGTCCTGCACAAGGCCGCTGAAATCATGCGGCATAACCGCGACGCGTTCGCCACGCCGATTACCGTCGAAATGGGCAAGCTGTTCCGCGAGGCCCAGGCGGAAGTGGACCTGAGCGCCGATATCCTTGATTATTACGCGGATAATGCGGAAAAATTCCTCGCCCCTGTCGATCTGAAGGTCAATGATGGGAAGGCGACAATCATCAGCCAGCCCATTGGCATCGTGTTCTGTATCGAACCGTGGAATTTTCCATATTACCAGCTGGCGCGCGTGGCGGGTCCGAACCTGATGGCGGGCAATGTACTGATCGTCAAGCACGCGCCCGGCGTGCCGCAATGCGCCGTCATGTTTGAAGAACTGTTCGCCGATGCCGGTGCGCCCGAAGGGACATATTCGAATGTGTTCATCACCAATGAACAGTCCGCAACCGTCGTGGCCGACCCGCGCGTGCGTGGTGTGGCCCTGACCGGCAGTGAACGCGCGGGCAAGGCGGTTGCCGCGGAAGCAGGCAGCGCGCTCAAGAAAAACACCATGGAACTTGGTGGCAGCGACGCCTTCATCGTGCTGGATGACGCCGACATGGATGTCGCGGTGAAATGGGCGGTCTGGGGCCGGATGAACAATACCGGGCAGTGCTGCGTGGCGGCCAAGCGCTTCATCGTGCATGAAAAAATCGCCGATACGTTCGTGGCGCGGTTCAAGGCGGAACTTGAAAAGCTGGTCGTCGGCGACCCGATGGATGAAAAAACGACCCTTGGCCCGCTTTGCAGTGAAAGCGCGCTGAAACTCGTGCTTGGCCAGATCGAAACGGCGGTGGCGCATGGCGCACGCGTCATAACCGGCGGCAAGCGCGTCGAACGGCCGGGCTATTTCCTGCAGGCGACCATCCTTGAGAACATCACCAAGGATAATCCCGCTTTCTATCAGGAGTTTTTCGCACCTGTCGCCCTGATCTTCCGCGTCCCGGACGAGCAGGCGGCGATCGACCTTGCCAATGACTCGCCTTATGGCCTGGGCGGTTCCGTCATCACGACGGATATCGAACGTGGCAAACGTGTCGCCAGCCAGATCGAGACAGGCATGGTCTTCATCAACCGTTCCACATGGACAGCACCCGGACTGCCTTTCGGCGGCGTCAAGAATTCGGGATATGGGCGTGAGCTTTCCTCGCTTGGGATCGAGGAGTTCCTCAACAAGAAACTGATCCATACGCCGGCCTGACCGCTATTGCGCATGGTGGTGCCGGGGATGATCCGTTGGCATCCCCGGCATGGCGTCTGCCCCCGTCAAAAAGGCCTCCCTGCAACGGGAACTGCAGGGAGGCCAGGGGCCGTCGGGCATGAAACCGGGAATACGGATATCCTGTAGTTTCTGTTCCACTCCCGCTTTCCGTTCAATCCTGCTTTCCCTGTCCCTGACAATACATATCCGATGTGTTGCCGTTTCCTGTCCTGCCCGGCCGCATTCATGCACGGCGGGGCAGGGTGGGGATGGTTATATTTCCTCTCGTCCCCGCCCTGCGCGATTGCCTCGTCCGGGCCATTGCATGCCCCGGATGGTGATGTAATCATCATGCCGCGTGATCCGGATGGGTTCATGAAGGCCGCTTTTCCCACGCGCCCGCCACCGGCCGGCGCGCGGATCAGGGCCATCAGGAACCTTTTCGTCCCACGCGGATGGCAAGAGTGGAGAATACCATGTCGGATCAGGCATTCGATGTCGTGCTGGCCCGTTCCGGCCGGACCGTTCACGTGTCTGCGGGACAGAGCATCGCAAATGCCCTGCTGGATGCGGGGATTGATGTGGCGGTGGCGTGCGAGGAGGGCATGTGTGGCGCGTGTGTCGTGCCCCTGCTGGCGGGGGAGGCCGATCATCGCGACACGGTTCTGGGCGATGACGAACAGCAACGCGCGATTGCCCTGTGCTGCTCACGCGCGCGCACGCCATCCCTGACGCTGGATATGTAAACACACGAGCGGCAGGGGCCTATCCGGCCCGGTCCTGCCTTTGCCGTTCATAGACACGCAGGTTGAGGTCGACCAGTTCCAGGATGGGGGTTGAGACCTGTGCTGCGCGGGCACGTTTTACCAGATCGCCAATGATCTGGCATGCCTCCACCGGGGCGCCCTGCATCAGGTCGCGATACATGGAGGATGTGAGGGTGGAATCCGCCTTCGTCAGCATTCGCACGATACCCTCGACATTGTCTTTGGCCAGTGGATATCCGGCCTTCGTCGCGACCGATGTGCATTCGCCGATGACCGCGCGCGCGAAATCCGGGCCGGAAGGCTGGCTTGCGATTTCCCCCACCGTTCCGCGCATCAGGCAGCATATGGTGCCGAGTGACGCCAGCAGCACCCATTTGTTCCACATATCCTGCAGGATATTGGATGAAAGCACCGTGTCGAACCCGGGCGCGGAAAGGGTTTGCGCAATCGTGCGATCCTGCGGCGTATCCGCGCCGGCCAGTTCACCGAAGGAAAGCCTTGGCCGGGGGCCTGTCTGGATAATCCGTCCCTGCTGGTCCAGTCTGCTGACGATGAAGCATGTCCCCCCCATGACGGAGGAAGCGCCGAACCGCGCCGCAAGCATGTCGAGGTGTCGCATGCCGTTAAGCAGGGGGATGATGCGGGTGTCGGGACCGACGGCCGGGGCAAAGTCAGTCATCGCGGCATCAAGGGAATAGGCCTTCACGCTGAGAAGGACGATATCGTACGGACCGTCAATTTCACTCGCCATGACCATTGATGGGCGAACGGTTTCGTCTCCCATGGTGCTGATCAGGCAAAGGCCTTCGGTGTGAATCTGCTGCCTGCGTCGCGGGCGCACCAGAAAGGTGACATCATGTCCCGCCGTGGCCAGCCGGGCGCCAAAATACCCGCCAACAGCTCCTGCGCCGACAATAAGGATCCGGGATCCCATCCGAAACTACTCCCTGTTCCTGTGCCTCATGGTGAAAATCCGGCAACACCCGCGCATAATGTCTGACATCTTATGATTTTTCAGATGAAATGTATCTGATGACCGGGACGGGATCGGATACCGGGCAGGGGAAACGCAAACCCCGTCCCCGGCGTCGCGATGTGTGACAGGCCGTCTGGAAATTGCATGTCCGCGCGCGGATACGTGTGCGGGCACGGGTTGGCGCCCATGCTATGGTCGATGATATAAATAACATAAGGCGGAAATTGCCATGCACGACAATACCCTTTTCTCCCTTTCCGGAAGGCGGGCGCTTGTGACCGGGGCTTCGCGTGGGATCGGCCTGACCCTGGCGCGGGGCCTTGGCCGGTATGGGGCGAAAATTGTGCTGAACGGTCGCCATCCCGAACCGCTGGAGGCAAGCCGCGCCATGCTGGCGGACGAGGAGCTGGATGTCGTGACCGCGCCCTTTGACGTCACCGATCAGGATGCCGTCATTGCAGGGGTCGAAAAAATAGAACGTGAACATGGCCCGATCGATATCCTGATAAACAATGCGGGCATCCAGCGACGCGCGCCACTGGATCAGTTCAGCCGGGCGGACTGGGATGCGCTGATCGCCACCAATCTCAACGCGGTTTTCTTCGTGGGGCAGGCCGTGGCACGACACATGCTGCCGCGCGGGCGGGGCAAGATCGTCAATATCTGTTCGGTGCAGAGCGAACTGGCACGGCCCGGTATCGCCCCCTATACCGCGACCAAGGGGGCGGTCAGGAACCTGACCAGGGGCATGGCAACGGACTGGGCCCGTCACGGCCTGCAGATCAACGGGCTTGCGCCCGGTTATTTCAAGACGGAAATGAATGAAAAGCTGGTGGCGGACCAGGCCTTTACCCAATGGCTGTGCCAGCGCACCCCGGCGGGTCGGTGGGGAAATGTGGAGGAACTGGTGGGGGCGGCGGTCTTCCTGTCTTCCGACGCATCAAGTTTCGTGAACGGGCATGTACTTATGGTCGATGGCGGCATGACCGTCTCTGTATGAAAACAGGCTGGATATTTCACCTGTGTTCGCCGGGGCGGATGGAAATGGGCCGCTTTCCTTTACGGACTGTCCAATAGGTCCGACTTTGGGAACAATCGGGGAAAGCCGCTTTTTTAAAAGCGGCAACCGAAATATTTATGTTCTTGGAGACTGTTTGAAAATAACCTGCTGATAAAATATCAAAAAAGTTTTTGGGCGTCGCCTTTTTTAAAAAAGCGACGTCTTTCGACGCTTTTATAAAAAGCTTCACCAAAAACTTTTCATGACTTTAGCGTGTTGCCGGTCTTTCCCTTTAAAACAGTCTTTTATCATACGGGCTGTTTTCACGAAATCTCCTGATCGCGCAGGGACAGCAGGACTTTTGTCGCCTGCCTGCGATCGGGCGCAAGGGCAAAGGCCGTGGCGAAATCGCGCAGGGGAAACTGCTGCGAAACCAGAATGTCGGCAATTTCGGGATGTTCGGCCAGCAAGGCAAGGGCCGCGTCGAATTCCGTATCGAAACGGAAGGTTCCCCTGTAATCCAGCTCCCGACTGATGATCTGCGCAACCGGCACCGCCACGTCCCCCGGCGGGAACATGCCGACCTGCACCAGTACGCCGCCGCGTCGCGTACGGGCTATGGCCGTTGGCAGGGCGGCTGGCACGCCGGTGGCTTCGAATACGATATCGAATTCTTCCTCCACCGCGACATGACGGGTATTGTGGCACGCGTTCGCGCCAAGCCTGCCCGCGCATCGCAGGGGAAAATCCTCCAGGTCGGTTGTCACGACCCGTCCTGCCCCGTGATGCGCCAGACCCGCCACCAGTAACAGCCCGATCGGGCCCGCCCCCTGTACCATCACATCACGCCCCCGCACGTCGCCCGCGCGCGCAATGGCGTGCAGGGCCACGGACAGGGGTTCGGCAAGGCAGGCCCGGCGCAGGTCCAGGCCGGGGGGGAGATGGTGCAGCTGCGTCGCCCTGACGGTCATCGTGCGACGGAAGCCGCCATCGGTATGCGGATCGCGCGCGGCACTCCCCAGAAACCGCATGTCGCGACACAGGTTCCGCTGTCCCCGCATGCATTCGGGACAGTGACCGCAGGGTCGCGCCGGATGGATGGCCACGGCTTCGCCCGGGACAAAGCCCTTCACATTGCGGCCCATCGCGCCAATAGTGCCAGAGACTTCGTGTCCCAGAACCATCGGGGCATGCAATACCGACGCGCCGACGCCCCCATGGGCGAAATAATGCAGGTCGGAGCCGCATATGCCGCCCCACGCCATGTCCACGCGCACCTCATCCGGGCCGGGAGGGGACTGGGGCGCGGGCTCCAGCCTCAGGTCATGCGGGGCATGGATGACCAGTGCCTCGGTCAGGGAAAAAACGGCCTCTTCATGGCCGACCTTGTGATCCACACTATCCACGTTCCTAACGCTCCCCGCCTGTTGCGGGCTTCTGGCCGCATGTAACCGTCAGGTGCGGGTTACAGGGCCGGAAAGCCATTTCCACGGTTTCTTCCGGGTCAGCGCGGCGCCCCGGGGCGCCGCCGCTTCCTAACGGGGCATCAGGCAATCTGGTTTCCCGCCAGTCGGGACAAAGCCTGCCGCTGGACAGGGAACACCCCTTACTGCGCCGTGCGATAGGGGGCGATGCCGCGACCCTCGTTATTGATATCGACACGGTGGCCGACCATCGGCAGCGCGCGATGGTGGCAGTTTTCGCGCGTGCAGGCGCGGCAGCCCGGCCCGATCGGGATGATCATGCGCGGATCCTTCAGGTCGAGGCCTGCGGAATAGACAAGGTGTTCGGCATCCGCGATGGAGCAGCCCAGGACGACCGCGGTCAGGCGCGGGCGGTCAAGGTAGGAGATGCTGCTACGACCGACGGTGCGCGCGATGTTGAGATAGACGGCGCCATCGGTCGTCTGTGACATCTGGACCTGCACCTGCAGGGGCGTGCTGAACGCACGGAAAATATTCCACAGCGGGCACGGGCCGCCGAAACGGGACTGGGTAAAGCGGTTGGCGCTGAAGCTCTTGAGGATGTTGCCAGCTATGTCGGTTTTGAGAAAGTAGAAGGGAATTCCTTCGCTGCCCGGCCGCTGCATGGTGCTGAGCCTGTGACAGGCCTGTTCGAAACTGACGCCGAAATGGCGTTGCAGCCGTTCCAGATCATGGCGCACCTCGTGGGCGGTTGCGCGAAACCGCTCGTAAGGCAGCAGCAGCGCCCCGGCGAAATAGTTGGTCAGATAGACGCGCGCCAGGCCCCGGGCCTCGCTCTCACGCAGGCGGGAGCGGCGGATGGTGCGCGCGAACACGTCCTGATGTTCAATCTGACCCAGCGCCTGCGCCATCCAGAACGTACTGCTTTCCGACGGCACGATGCGCGACAGGAACAGGGTGCGCTGTCGCCGGTCCATGCGCCACATCAGGCCCTTGTGGTTCAGGCTGAGGTCAACCTCGGTGCGGATGCCGTGATGGTCCAGCAGATAGCGGGCAAGCTGTTCGGCGGGGCTGCCGTCATCCAGTCGCATCAGTTCGAACTGGTGTTCGGCCGTGCGGTCGACCTCGTCAAAATAATTCCGCTGGGCCTGAACCCAGTCACTGACGGCCTCGTACGGCTCCACCCGGTCGGGTGCCTCGAACGTGCCGGCGCGTGAGGGGGGGCTGCTGCCGACCAGCGGAGTGGCGGTATGCTCCTGCTGCAGCAGGTAGGCGCGGTAAAGCCGGATGAACTGCGCGCACAGATCGGGCGCGACCCGCATGGCGGCCTGAATGCTGTCCAGCCTGACGGCCTGCATGTCGAAGACGGGATCAGCCATTATCTCACGCAGGGTCTGTATGCCGCGCGTTTCCTCGGTATCGCTGAAATAATCCACGCCCACGCGAAAGATGTCACACAGCGCATTGAGCAGCGGCAGAGGCAGCGGCCTGACGTCATGCTCGATCTGGTTGAGGTAACTGGCCGATATGCCAAGCCTCGCGGCAAGGGCGCTCTGCGTCATGCCCGTGCGGTTGCGCTGATGACGGATACGCGATCCGGTGAAGGTTTTGGTGGCGGGCTTTTTCATCTTCGCAATCTTTGCAATTCGCACCGTGGCGTTCGCACCTTTAAACGGCAAAACGTCTTCCGCCCGCAACCGCGATTTGTCACAGTCCGGGACAAGAAAAAGAAACAGGGACAGTACCGATGAAATGCCATGACCGGGCCACGGCCCCGACGGACGACATGTTTTTGTGGAATTCCGCAATGCGTCCGGTGGCATCTTTAACTGGATGCCGGGCGGAACTGCGCCCGGCATCGCTTTCATCCGTATAAGTCACGCGCACCCTCTCCTTTAATTGACTGCTGCGCCGCGCATCGCGGGTGCCGGGGCGGTTGAACGACGGAAGCAGGTCCATGATCGGCAAAACCTATGACAATGTCTCCATCCTGCCTGTCGCCCATGCGCGGCAGCGCTTTGGCCAACCGGCGGATTACGCGGTAATGTCGCGTATCCAACCGCTGCCACGACACGCCCCTCCCGTTCCGAATATCTCCGCCCTGTGCATTGACCGCCATCTTGGCGATCATGGGGACAGGATCGCGATATCCTGGGATGGGGCAGGCGCACGACCGGACAGGCGGGTGTCCTACAGGACGTTGCATGAGGAGGTCTGTCGTCTGGCAAACGCCCTGACGGATCAGGGCGTGCAGCGCGGCGACAGGGTTGCGATCCATCTGCCGCTGATGGTCGAAAGTATAGTGGCAGTACTCGCCTGTATCCGTATCGGCGCGGTGCATGTCGTACCGGGCGAGGATCTGGATGCGCCTTCCCTCGCGGAACGGCTGGCGGAATGCGGGGCGGTTGCCGTGCTGACAGGCCATGACGCAGGTGATGTCGCGGACCATGCATCGCCAAAAGCCGTGCTGGACAGGGCGCTTGCCATCATCGGTTCACGTTGCCGGATGCAACTGGTCCTGGTTGTCGGGCCCGGTGGGGAGGACGTGCCGATGAAGCCGGGCCGCGATCACAATTATGATGCCATGGTGGACTGGTACGAACCAGATTTCACGCCGGTGGTCATGTCGCCGGATGATCCGCTGTTCCTGCTCCATCCCCCCGGCAGGTCAGGCAGGACGCGCGGCGTGACATATACGGCGGGCAGGTACAGCCGACTGACCACCTATGCCATGGACATGCTTGCGCCCAGGGGCAATGTGGAGATTCCCGGCAGCCTGCTCGACATGGCATGGAACGCGGGGCAGACCTCGCTGCTGGTAAGCATGCTGGCAAAAGGCGGCACCATCACGATCCCCGCAGGCGGCGCCCGGCTGGAGGGCTGCTGAACCAGATATATGGACCTGAATGCGCCTGACTTTCACAACTTTGTTTTCAGCCTGAGAAAACCGGCCCGACAGGGTGACGTTTGAAGTAAGTCGTGCCCGTTACCGAATACAGGGCAATAAACAATAAATAAAAATTAAACATTCAGCTGCTTCCCACAACTGACAACAGAAGACACGCCCCCTCGGGAAAAAGCGTGCATATATAATGGAGAGGGCCTGAAATTGTCCCTGTTTATCCAATGAATACCCCAATCGGTTGGGCCTTGATTGGCGCGAGTAACGTGGCACGGCAATGGATTATCGACGCCATTCGCGCGCAACCTGACAGCACGATCCTGAACGTGCTGAGTTCAAGCGAGGAACGCGGCGCCGGATTTGCGGCCGAAAACGGCATTCCCGCCCATACGACGGACATCGACGCGATCCTGACGGACCGGAAGGTGGATGCCGTCTATATCAGCACCGCCAACCAGTTTCACTGTCGCCAGACACTGGCGGCAGCGGCGGCGGGTAAAAATGTCCTGTGTGAAAAGCCGATCGCCCTTGATGTGGCCGATGCCCAAAAAATGATCGTCGCCTGTCGCGAGGCGGGCGTGGTTCTGGGGATCAATCATCACCTGCGCTGCAATGCCATGCACCAGAAACTGCGGCAGCTCCTGCGGGAAGGGACGATCGGCAGGCTCAATGCCGTGCGGGTGTTCCATGCCAATTTCCTGCCCGAAGCGCTGCATGGCTGGCGCGTCAACGATCCGGACGGGGGCGGGCTGATTCTCGACAGCACGATCCATGACATCGACACGCTGCGTTTCCTGATCGGAAGCAACCCGACGCATGTCATGGCCATGACGCAGAGCGGTCGCCTTGCCCACGATGGCGTGGAGGACGGCATCATGGTCGTCATGCGTTTCCCCGGTGACGTGCTGGTGCAGATCCATGGCTCCTATACCGTTCCCTTCTCCGAAGGGGGGGTGGAGTTCTACGGGAGCGGGGGCGTCCTGATCGGTCGTGACTGCATGAGCCAGCGGGCCGCGGGCCGGCTGTTCATGCGCAATGCCGACGGGGAACGGGAAATACCGGTTCAGCATCACAACCTCTATCACTACGCGCTTGCTGCATTCAGCAGTGCGGTGCGGGGCGCGGGGCACCCCGCCGCGACCGGCGAAGATGGCCTTGCCGCCCTGGCCATCGCGCTGGCCATTCGTGAATCGGCCCGTACGGGTCGTCAGATCGAAGTGGAAATCCCATGACACAAGCAGCATTCGGGGCCATCGGCGCAGATGGCCGGATAATGGGGCCGCCGGTCCGCCTTGCCCTGACGGTAAGCGAACTGCGTCGCGCGGCATGGACATGCTCGTTGGGAAGCGCGCTGGAATATTATGATTTCGCGCTCTACAGCCTGGCCTCCGCACTGGTTTTCGGGCCACTTTTCTTCCCGTCGGCCACGCCGGTCACCAGCCTTATCGCCAGCTTTGCGACCTATTTTGTCGGATTTGCCGTCCGTCCCATCGGCGGAATCATTTTCGGCCGCCTTGGGGATCATATCGGCCGCAAAAAGGTCCTGCTGATGACGGTAACCCTCATGGGGCTTGCCAGCACGGCCATCGGGCTGATCCCTACCTATCAGACAATAGGGATATGGGCGCCCGTCCTGCTGATTACGGCCAGGATGCTCCAGGGACTGGGGGCAGGGGCGGAGCAGGCGGGGGCGGCCGTGATGATGACGGAATACGCCCCCCTGGGTCAGCGCGGCTTTTACGCATCGCTGCCGTTCCTGGGCATCCAGATCGGCACGATCATCGCGGCGCTGGTCTATTGCAGCCTGCTGTTCGGGGTGACGGACATCACGCATTCATGGATATGGCGACTGCCGTTCCTGGTAAGCGCCGTAATCCTGGTGGTCGCGCTTTACATGCGCCTGAAACTCAAGGAATCCCCAACTTTCGAAACCATCCAGCGCAAGGTGGCGGAAGAGCGTGAATCCCTTGCTTCCCTCCTGCGGAGTTCATGGCGTACGATCCTGGCGGGAATTGGCGTACGGATGGCTGAAAATGGCGGCTCGTCCATCTATCAGGTGCTGGCGGTCAGCTATCTGGTCAATACGATGGGCCTGCCCGGTCTGTGGGGGACCACATCGCTGATCACGGCTGCCATCGTCGGTGGCTTTACCGTGCCCGCCGCAGGCATGCTGAGCGACAGGTTCGGGCGGATAAGGACATACCGCACCTTTGCCATCTTGCAGGCCGTGACGGCGCTGCCGGTATGGTATGCCTTCAGCACCGGGCGTCCCGTGCCGGCCGTGATCGCCCTGTCCGTGGCGCTGGGCGTGACCACGTGGGGCATGTTCGGAACGCAGGCCGCGATGCTGCCGGAAATGTTTGGCGCCCGGCACCGCTACATGGCCGTGTCGATGTCGCGTGAAGTCTCGGCGGTGATCGCAGGCGGCCTGACCCCGCTGGTCGGTTCGTGCATCATCAGGTGGGTTGCGACCTTTTCGCCGAACGCGGCGCATCCGGGCCAGATGTCATGGCTGCCAATCGCGGCCTATGTCATGTTCCTTGCCGGCATTACCATCGGCACGACCTTTATCATACCGGAATGTCGCGACCGCGACCTCGTTGAACAGCACGACATCCTGTAGTTCATTTTTATTTCATAATGGAAAATATATACATGCAAACCGTTACGTCGTCCGATGTCGCGCACCTGCTGCAATCCGTGCGGAACGGAACAGCTACGCCACCCGCGCGGGTGCCTGACAGCCTGATCCCGCGCTCCATCGAGGAAGCCTATGCCATACAGGATGAGGTCGGGCGTCATCTCGGGCCGGTCGCGGGATGGAAAGTCGGATCGGAAACACCTGAGTCAGAGCCATTCTGCGCGCCCATCCATGCCGCGACCCTGTTTGGCGACGACGCCGTCATCCCGGCCGATCTTTGCCGCCACCGGGGCGTGGAGGCCGAAATCGTCTATCGGTTTGAGCGCGCCCTGCCGCCGCGCGCCGGGGAATGGACCCGTGACGAGGTGCTTGACGCCATTGGAACGATCCATCCGGCCATCGAGATTCTGGATACCCGTTTTGAAAAACCCGGTTCACAGCACAAGCTTCTCCACACGGCGGACCAGCAGAGCCACGGCGCCCTGATCGTGGGACACGGCGTGACGCAATGGCGTAAATTCACGCCGGTGACGCAACGGGTGATCCTGTCCATCAATAAACGGAACGTGGTCGAGCATATCGGTGGCAATTCCGCAGGCGATCCCCTGCGGCTGCTGGTGTGGCTGGCCAACCATGCCTCGCGGCGGAAAATCGGCATCTCCGCCGGCAGCGTTGTCACGACCGGTTCGACGACCGGAACCATCTTTGTCGGGCATGATACCGAAATTGAGGCCGACTTTCCCGGAATCGGCAGCGTGCATGCCCATCTTTCCTGAACTGGAAACCTGAAATCATGAAACCCGAAATTCTGCTTATTGAACCGATGATGCCTGACATCGAAAGACAGCTTGACGCGGCCTATACCGTGCATCGCTTTACTTCGATTGCGCAACTGAAGGACATCGCGGGCAATATACGCGGCATTGCAACGGGCGGTGCCACCGGCGTGCCGCAGGACGTCATGGACAGCCTGCCCGCCCTTGAAATCATTGCCATCAATGGAATTGGCACGGATGCCGTCAACCTGACGCAGGCCAAAGAACGAAATATCCGCGTCACCACCACGCCGGGCGTCCTGACCGATGACGTCGCGGACATGGCAATCGGGCTGATCCTGTCGCTGTTGCGGGGCCTGCCCGCAGGGGATCGGTATGTGCGTGACGGGGAATGGGGCCGTAAATCCGCCCCGCCGCTGGGGCGCAAGGTGACGGGCAAGAGGCTGGGAATTATCGGCATGGGGCAGGTCGGCCGGGCGATCGCCCACCGTGCCCAGGCTTTTGCAATGCCTGTCTCCTACACCGATCTGCGGGATTTCGGCCTGAAGGATCATACGTTTGTTCCGGACCTGAAAACCCTGGCGCGCGATAGCGAGGTTCTGGTGGTCGCGGCATCTGGCGGCGCGGGATCACGGCATCTGGTCAGTCGCGAGGTCATGGAAGCAGTGGGGCCAGAGGGTTTTCTGGTCAATGTTGCCCGTGGTTCGGTCGTGGATGAACAGGCCCTGGCGCAGGTGCTTGAGGCAGGGAAGCTGGGTGGCGCGGCACTTGATGTGTTCGAACATGAACCCGAGGTGCCTGCGGCGCTGCGCCATTCCCCCCGCACGGTATTGCAGCCCCATCGTGCCAGCGCAACCGTGGAAACACGTCTGGCGATGGGCGAACTGGTTGTCAGGAACCTTGCTGCCCACTTTGCGAACCAGTCCTTGCCGACCGCCGTGATCTGAACGGACAGACTGCGTGCAGGATACGCCCCGCGCGGGCGTATCCGCCATGGATCGCCACAGGCAGCCAGACCGACATGGGCTGCCTTTCCCCCATATCGCCATAAATTCCCAAGTAATTCTTCCGCATGGGAAGATTTATTTACAATAATAAAAAATAGATTCAATCGGATCAGAATGGATGCGTACGCTCCTTACAGTGATTATGGCATTCCATCGTCAAAAACTGGTTTCCAGAACAGCAGTCCGGATCATTACCGTCGCAGGCATGATGGTGTGTGGTCAGGCGATGGCGCAGACTTTTCAGGACAATTCAAACAGCGACGCCAGGCTGCGCGTGGCGACGCCCCTTATGGCCCATCCGTCGAACTCACCAGTCGTGCCGGCATTTTCACGACCGGAAGCTGTGTTTTCGGATCCATTCGGCATGACGTCATGGCTGCGCGCGCGCGGCATTGCGCTGACAATGGATAATACCAATGAATACACGGATGCCATTACCGCCCCGACGCCCGGTCATCCGAATTACAAGCAGGGATCAAGCAATGCGGGACAGGTCAATACAGCCCTGCATATCAACTGGGAAAAGATCCTCGGGCTGAAAGGATTTGCCACCCATACGCTGTTTACCAGCAGATATGGCACGACCGCCAACCGTATGATGGGCGACTGGCTGGCGCATTCGTCAGAAATATACGGGGGCGGGGGAAATGTCGTCGTCCATCTGGTGACGGCGTATGGAGAAGAAAACCTGCTGGGCGGTCGCGTCAGTATCGCTGGCGGCCGCTTGACGGAAATGAGCGAGTTCAGCGCCAGTTCGCTTTTCTGCAACTTCCAGAACAACAGTTTCTGCGGGCGTCCCAAGGCGGCCATCGATAATCAGTACATTACATCCTATCCTGCGGGAGAGTGGGGATTTCGTGTCCGTGGGCGTCCGTCACGCTACATCTACATACAGGCGGGCGTCTATTTTGCCGAACGCGGAATCTATGCCAACAGCCAGCACCGGACAGGCTTTCATTTCAATTCGTCAAATATCGTCGGACAGCTTGCCCCGATCGAATTCGGATGGGAACCCCTGTTTGGCCGGCAGCATAAACTGCCGGGACATTACAAGATCGGCGCCCAGCTGATTTCCGCCCCCAATCCGGACAATTACTATGATGCGGCGGGGCAGCCTTATGCCCTTTCAGGAAAAACCGCCCGCAACCACCAGCAGACATGGAGCACATGGTTTGAAATTGACCAGAAACTCCTCCATCATTCCTACTCCAATTCCGAAGGCGGCCTGACCACGATGGCTGGCGTGATCTATAATGATCCGCGCACATCACTGCGTAATTATGAGACATACGTGGCATTCGTTGATCGCGGTTTCCTCAGAAGCCGGCCCTATGATTCCCTGGGCGTCGTCATGACCTATGTGAAAATCGCCCCTGGCGTCTCGGCCACCGATATGCTGGACCTCAACATGGTGCCGGAAAAAACGGCGCCCAACCACGCGACAGGGGTGCAGGGCCACGCGACAATATTCGAAACGGACTATCAGGTTCACGTCATGCGCGGCGTGGTGCTGGCCCCGGACTTCCAGATTTATTTCCATCCCAATGCGCAGAGAAACCTCAGGAATGTGGAATTCATAGGTTTCAAGTCACAGATACAGATTCTGTAACCGGGGCCTGAGCGCGCAATTTCAGTGTATTACGAGACCTTCTTTTCAAACAGCGCTTTTGGGCGCGCGTCCGCAGCGGTGTGGTGTCGCGGCCTGTCTCATGTATCCTGCTGGGCGGCGTTCTTTTGTGCCTTCAGCTTCGCCAGTTCCTCCAGATGCGCGCGATAGGCGTCGTAATGCTCCGGCGCGGCATGCTTGAAATGCGGATCATCCAGATGCGGCACCCTGCCATGATGGCCGAAATTCACCAGTCGCGCCTCCAGAAGGTGGATCTTGCCAAAGAGGTCGAACTGGATCGCCAGAACCGCCAGCGACGAACCGGCGAACGGTCCGATCAGATAGATCCAGAGGTTGGTCCATTCCCCCGCGAACAGGGCTGGCGCAAGGCTGCGGGCGAAATTGACGCTGTTGCCAGACAGCCATGCGGTAATGGGATTCATGACCAGAAAGAAAATGCCGCCAATCCATGGCGTCACGGCCTTGTACCGGGGATGGGCCGCAAGCCAGTAGAGCGTGATGATCAGCAGTCCGGTGACCAGTGCCTCTGACCCCAGCGCATACCATACCGAAATCTTGGTATAGGGAATGGTCGCGCCATAATGCACTTCGGACGACAGGGTGCGCCATGAGGCAAAAACCATGCCCATGCCATATACGGCGGCAGTCCCGAACAGGGCGCCGATAACCTGCGCGATGGCATATCCCAGAGCATCGATCCAGACAATTTTCTTCGACAGCATGAAGGCAAGGGTGACGGAGGGATTAAGGTGCGCCCCGCTGATCTTGCCAAACGGCGTCATCGCCGCCGCCGTGCCGGCCATGCCAAAACACAGGCCGCACAGCGCCGTCTGGATATTGGGGTAGGGGGCAAGCAGGCGGCCAAGGAACGTATCAGGCGCGGTCAGCAGTATGACGCATACAAGCCCCACGATCATGAGGACCGCCGTCGCAAGGGCCTCACACCAGTAGAGACGCCAGTGGAACGGGCGTTCGGGATGTGGTTCCCCCGACAGGGGACGGTCATGGAAGTGGATATGGAAATGGGGCCAGTGGATATGCGGCAATCGCACATGAGGAAGATGGAAATGAGGTAAATGCATATGTGGCATATGAAAATGCCGATGCCCGCCATGCTTTTCCGTATCGTCCTGATGTTCTGACATCGCTCTTCTCATGTATTCGTTATGTCATAAAAATATGAATATATCTTATTTTACATTTTGTTTTCTGCATTCCTTTTATAGACTTAGATCATTGGAATGAATTTTCAACGTCAATACATCGTGAATATATGACATTTAAATAGGGATTATTTATGATTTTTGTTTGAGTTTTATTTTAATATGCGTGATTAATACTATAAAATCGCGAATACAAATTCACACCGCATGAATGTATTGCGGGACATATACATATACAGATTATTATTTTTCAAATTATGTCGGTATTGCCCGCCATTTATCCAAGCATGACGGATACGGCATGCGTCATGCCATCATCCGACATCATCACGCGATCGGTACCGCCCAGGATCTTTCCATCCACGTTCAGTTCGCGGACCCCCCGGCTGACATGGTCCGGATTATGGACCCTGATCACATAGCGCGCCGTGCGCCAGATGATCGTGACGTCGTACCCTTCCCACGATGTCGGGATGCACGGATCGATCACCAGCGCCTCGCCCTCGATGCATATTCCCAGCAGGGTCTCGCACCCCACGCGCTGCATCCATCCCGCCGATCCCGTGTACCACGACCATCCCCCCCGACGCTCATGCGGGGGGCGGGAATAGATGTCCGCCGCCACGACATAGGGTTCCAGCCGATAGATTTCCGCTTCGTGCAGCGACAGGGCATGCGTGATCGGCAGGAGGTCATGGAACAGGGCATGCGCGCGGTTCCCATCGCCCAGCCGGGCCACCGCCATGACGCTCCACAGGGCGGCATGGGTGTACTGGCCGCCATTCTCGCGGATGCCCGGCGGATATCCCCGGATATAGCCCGGATCAGGGCCGGCAACGTCAAAGGGGGGCGCAAGGACAAGGACAAGGCCCGGCGGTTTTCCCGTCAGGCGCTGCAGCACGGACTGCATGGCGTGCGTGGCGCGTTGCGGTGCCGCCACGTTGGACAGGACGGCCCACGACTGTGAGATGGCGTCGATCTGGCATTCCGCGTTCGCGTGCGAACCCAGCGGCGTGCCATCATCAAAATAGGCACGCAGGTACCAGTCCCCGTCCCACGTCTGTTCCAGCGCCTGGGCCAGCGCGTCCGCATGCGCCTGCCACGCGTCGGCACGCGCATTTTCGTGACGCGCGCGTGCATAAGGAATGAACGCCATCAGTGCGGCATGCAGGAACCACCCCAGCCAGACGCTTTCGCCGCGTCCCTTTTCCCCCACGCGGTTCATGCCATCGTTCCAGTCGCCCGTCCCCATCAGCGGAAGCCCGTGTTCCCCGACGCGCAGCCCATGGTCCAGCGCGCGGGCGCAATGTTCGAACAGGGACCCCACCTGCGCCGAGACCTCAGGCACGCTGAAACGGTCATGCTCGTCCTGCGGCAGAAGGGGGGCCTGCAGGAAGGCAATCGGTTCATCAAGCACCGCCACATCGCCACTGACCCGCACATAATGGGCCACGGTATAGGCAAGCCATGCGCAGTCATCGGAAATATGGGTCCGCACCCCGGCCCCCGTCTGCGGCAGCCACCAGTGCTGGACATCGCCTTCGACGAACTGGCGCGATGCCGCGCGCAGCAGATGCGCCCTTACACGCGCGGGGCATGCAGGAACAAGCGCCATGCCGTCCTGCAGCTGATCCCGGAAGCCGAACGCGCCGCTGGCCTGGTAAAATCCCGCCCGCGCGCGCACCCGGCTGCTGAGTGTCTGGTACAGCAGCCAGCCATTGAGCATGATGTCCATGGCGCGGTCCGGGGTCCGGACCTGGACCGAACTGGCCAGCCCCTCCCACTGCTTCGTGACCTCTTGCAGGACGCCGTCCAGGCTGGTGGCGCGATAATGCGTGACAAGGCGACGGGCCGCGTCCTCATCCTCCGCCTCGCCCAGCAGGACGACAATTTCCACCCGTCCGTCCGGCGGTAACGTCACGACTGTCTGGACGACCCCGCACGGGTCCATTCCCGCGCCGGTCGCGCCATTGATCCCCGCGGGATCGCGAAATGCCGCCGGGGAGTCCAGCGTGCCATTGCGCCCGATAAAGGACGCACGATCGCCCGATGACGCCGTGCTGTATCCACCGATATCCACAAAGGCGACGCGGGGGGCATATGTCACGTCCCACTGGTTGCGCGCGAACAGCGCCCCGGTCTGCTGATCGATCCGGGTCGTGATGAACGGGGCCGTATTTCCCCGCGCGCGTCCCATCACCCATTCCACATAGGCGGTAATGGACAGGGTCCGCGCGCGCGTGGAAAGGTTATGCAGCTGTATGCGTGAAATCTTGACGGGATCGGCCACGGGCACGTACTGCAGCAGCGAACTGGCGATCCCGTGCGCCACCCGGTCATGACGGGTATAACCCCAGCCATGCCGCGCGACATAGGTGCCCCCCGCGTCCCGGCGGATCGCGGCGGTCGGACACCACAGTTCATGCGTATCGTGATCGTGGAAATAGATGTGCTCCCCGCAATAATCGCTGACCGGATCGTTCGACCATGGCGTGATCTGGTGTTCCCGGCTGTTCTGCGACCAGGTATAGCCACGGCCTTCGGCCGATACCTGAAAGCCGAAGACATCGTTGGCAATCACGTTGATCCATGGCGCGGGCGGCGTCCGTCCGGGCGCCAGAACCACGACATATTCACGTCCGTTGCGCGCAAAGCCGCCAAATCCGTTGAAGAATTCCAGCTCGGGAATGACCGGCGCCCCCGGGGCACGCACGGGTGGCGGATACGCCGGCACCATGGGTACTACCGCACCACGGGCGGGCTGCCGTTCCGCCTGGTCCAGCTGTTCCACAAGGGAGTGCCGCGCCGAAAGCACCACCCGCGCTGTCGAGACCAGCATGTCGCGCAGGGCGGGGGAAATCAGGTCCGCCCGCAATGTGCGCACCGACCCGCCGCCTGCCGCCGCCCTGGATGTCGAACGCACCAGATCGTCCAGCGATATCTGGAGATCCTGAAGGTAGGAGGAGGGATGTTCGTTCAGGATGACAAGGTCAACCGCCAGCTGCTTCATCCGGAAATATTCATGGGCAAGCAGCAGGCTGCGCACGATTTCCGTATTGGCGTTATCCTTTATCCGCAGCAGGAGGATCGGCAGGTCGCCCGAAATTCCCAGCTCCCACAAAACGGGCTGTGATCCGCCCCCCCTGATGATGCTGGCGCCCGGCGCGCGCAGCGATGGCCCCGCGAACAGGATATGCCCCGCCAGGCGCTGGAACAGGTCGGCATCGGTGGGTGCGATATCCAGATGCCGCAGCTGCACCTGCGCCTGGGTCCATGCCAGTGTCCGCACGCGTTCGAACGCGGCCTGGTCCCTGTGGGTGTCAATCAGGTCCAGCAGGGCCTGCCGTGTTGGTGCGACCAGCATCCAGAACGTGACCCGCGCCATTGCGCCGGGCCTTGCGACAACCGTGCCACGAATGGAAAATACGGGATCCAGCACCGTGCCGGTCTGTCCCGACAGGGCCTGACGCGCCGTGATGGCGGCAGGGGCGCGGACATCACGCCCGCGTCCGATAAAACGCGCGCGGTCGGTTTCCACCTGAACGGGCGTGGCACATACCGCCAGATGCGCAACCCATATTTCCGGTTCATCCGGGGTGCGCCGCCGCCGGGTGGCAAGCAGGGCGCCGGATTCGGGCAGGTATTCCGTCTGCACGAACAGCTTGGTGAACGCTGGATGCGCCATGTCCGCGTCCTGCGGCAGGAGGGCCAGTTCGGCATAGGACGTGATCTCGACCTCCACCGTGTCGCTGCCGCCGTTGAAAAGTGAGACCTGACGTAGTTCGGCATCATTCTCGGCAGAGACCATGACCTCCATCGTCGTGGTCAGCGCCCCGTCGCGACGGGCGAATTCCGCGCGGTCCTCATGAAACACGACGGCGTAATCGTCAGCCCGCGCGCCACAGGGCTGGTGCCCGGCGGACCAGACCTGTCCCGTATGGGTGTTGCGCAGGTAGACGTAGGATCCGAAATTATCCAGCGTCGGATCCTCGCGCCATCGGGTCACCGCCTGTCCCTGCCATCGGCTGTATCCTGACCCTGCGGCGCTCAGCATGACGGTATATCGCCCGTTCGACAGCAGGTGTGTCATGGGTTCGGGCGTGTCGGGGGTGCTGTAATACCGTCCGGCGGATGCCGTCTTTGGCCCGGCGGGGGTGGGGGTCGCCTCTTCTGAAGGAAGGGCGCGCGCGACCGCGCCGGTGCGGGGCGCGCGTTCCTGCAGAAGGAGTTCGGCCGCGGCGATGGCCGGGTCATCATGAAAACGCGAACGCATGATGCCATTCATCACCGTGTCGGCGGCGGCAAGGATGGACATCCCCTGATGATGGGCCATGTAGGCACGCACGATCGCCACGCGATGATGGTCGGGAATACGATCGGGGGTATAATCAAGGGATTCGTAAAACCCGTAGCACCCCTGCGCGCCGGTCCTGTCGAGCACGGAGAGGTTTGCCACCGCCTTTTGCGGGTCGATCATGGAGGCCAGCATGGTGGCATAGGGGGCGACGACCATATCCTGCCCCAGACCGCGTTTCAGGCCCAGGCCCGGCACGCCGAAATTCGAATACTGATAGGTATATTCAAGATCGCGCACGTTATATGCGGATTCCGAAATGCCCCACGGAATGCCGCGTGCCTGACCATAGGAAATCTGGCATCGCACGATCAGCTTGTTGGTCTGTTCCAGCAGGCTTCCTATCGGCGCGCGCATGACAAGCGAGGGCATGAGGTATTCGAACATCGACCCCGACCATGACACCAGCGCCGCGCCGTTGCCGACCGGTGTTATGGCGCGCCCCAGACGGAACCAGTCATTGGCGGGTATGTCGCCCTTCGCGATGGCGAAAAAGACCGCAAGCCGCGCCTCGGACGCCAGAAGGTCGTAACAGTTGGCGTCCTGCGCATCTTCGGCAACCACAAAACCGATGGACAGCAGCTTTCGCGATTCATTGCACAGGAACCCGAATTCCATTTCCTGCGCCATGCGCAGCGCCCGATGTTCCAGAACCTCCAGCCGTTCCCCCACCGATGGGCCGGCCGCCGGCGTCAGGTCACGCAGGTGGCTTTCGATGCACCGCAACGCGGCCTGCGCCCAGAAAAGCGGATCGGCCTGTGATTTCGCCCCGCCATCGGGCAGCGCGCGCCTTATGCCCGCGGCCTGTTCCACGATGGCCCGCGCGCGTTCGCGCAAAAGGGAAAGGTCAGCGGCCAGCGCCCTGGGTGGCGCGGAAAGGACCACGTTCTTGAATCCGGAAAGCGCGCGGAGCAGCTTCTTTTCCGGCGGGGAAAGGGACAGGCGGACGCCATTGCGGAATGTCAGGTCGGTGATGGCGATGTTGAGTGCATCGGAAACCCCTTCGCGCCATGCGGAAGGATCGACATTCCTTTCACGCCACAGGCGACAGGCGCTTGCCAGCGTTACGAGGTGCCCCGCCATGTTTCCGCTATCGACCGTGGAGACATAGACCGGCTCCAGCGGCGCAAGGTCCGATGTATCGTACCAGTTATGGAAATGCCCGCGATAGCGCCGCATTTTCCCCAGCGTGACGAACGTCGCCTCCAGCCTGTCGAGGGTATCGTTCATCCCGGCCCAGCCAAAGTCACGCGCGCTGACGCCGCACAGGAGGTACAGCCCGATATTGGTGGGCGACGTCCGCCGAGCGAGGACCGGATCGGGATCTTCCTGGAAATTGTCGGGGGGCAGCATGTTGTCGGCTGGCGTCACGAACGTTTCAAAAAATCTCCAGGTACGCCGCGCCACCATGCGGAGCGAGCGGATATCGGTGCGCGAGGGCCGGGAACGGGCATAGATGACAGGCAGCCTGCTCGCCCACATCGCAACGGCGGGGGACGTCCCCCACAAAAGCGTCAGCGGCCCCGCGATAAACAGGCTCCACGGCGCAAGGTGCGCGACCACGTCAATGATCCCGATGGAAAGGAGAGGGGCGGAAAGCATCCGGCGATAGTACCCCGCCACCCCCGCGCGGCTGGCTGACACGGCCTGTGCCGCGGGAACCCATTGCAGCAGGTAACGCCGCGTGATGAAAACCCGTATCAGGGTCCGCACGATCGCATCACCCATCAGGTAGGCCTGATGGGCCACGAATGTGATGTTGAGGCAGGTCACCACGGCGGCATCGGTCGCATCGGCAAGCAGGACGCTGCCATAGCTGCGCAGCGTTATCCATTCCCGCCGTGGCACGAAATCCGCCAGGACCGGCAGGAAAACCGGCAGCGCCATCATGGACAGAAGAAAGAACGTCCAGATGTACGCATCATGCAGCGACAGGAGCCAGCAGGCGACAAACGCCACCATGATCAGGGGGGCGCATAACGTCCGGCGCAGGTTGTCCGCCATCTTCCATCGTGAAATGCCCGACAGGCGAAGCCGGGGGTCGCTGGGACGGTGAAGTCCTGAAAAAATCCACGGCAGCAGCTGCCAGTCCCCCCGCGTCCAGCGATGGAGCCTCTGTGCCGCGACCAGATAATCGGTCGGGGCCTCCTCGACCACCTCGATGTCGGAAACAAGGCCCGCGCGCGCGAAAATCCCCTCGAACAGGTCATGGCTCAGCATCGTGGAATCCGGCACGCGATGGGCCAGCGCGGCCTCGAACGCATCGATGTCGTAAATGCCCTTGCCGGCATAAGACCCTTCGCCAAACATGTCCTGATACAGGTCGGATACGGCAGCGGAATAGGCATCGATGCCGCTGGCGCTGGAAAATGCGCGCTGGAACAGGGTGTTCTTGTGACCGACCGGCAGGGCGGGCGTCACGCGCGGCTGCATGATCGCGTATCCTTCGTCCACCCGCCCCGTCATGTGGTCGAAACGCGGGCGATTCAGCGGGTGCGCCATCTTTCCGACCAGCCGCCGTACCGTCTCCAGCGGCAGGCGCGTATCGGCATCAAGGGTGACGACATACCTGATGTCGTTCGGCAGGACACGCGCCGGGTCCGCAAGGAAGGTCGTGTCGGTCGATCCACGCAGCAGGCGGTTGAGTTCATGCAGCTTGCCACGCTTGCGTTCCCATCCCATCCATGCGCGCTCGCTCCCGCACCATACCCGCCGGCGGTGCAGCAGCACAAAGCGCTGTCCCCCCGCGGTCGGGCCATATTTCTGGTTGAGGCGCACAATCCCCTCGGCGGCAATGGACAGCAGGATGTCGTCATCCGGCGCATGGGCGCTGTCATGATCCATCCAGTCGCTGAGCAACGCGAAATGGACCGAATCATCACGCGTGGCCAGATAATGCACCTCCAGCCGCGCGACCAGTTCGGCAACCGTCGCGCGCGTCGTCAGAAGGACGGGCATGACCACCATGGTGCGCAGGCCCACCGGAATACCCGCGCGCAGTTCCAGCCCGGGCAGGGAGGTGACCCTGATCGCCTGCAGCGCCAGGCGGTTGATGCAGGCGACGGCCGCATCCGTCGTGGGAATGAAGGCAAGGAAAGCCACCAGCAGCACGCCCGGCGGCATGTCCGCGACACGCGGCAGCGACCGCCACAGGGGCAGGGCAAGGAACGCAACCGTAAGGATGGTAACGGCCACGCTGTATCCCGTGATGCCCCATCCGCAGAACATCCGCACCATCCGCATCGGCGCGGCGGGCCGGAAGCCCAGCAGCCTTTCAAGGTCCGCGCGTCCCGCCATCAGCAGGTAATATCCCGGATCCCCCCGGCGCGGATCGTCCGCGGCGGCCTCCGGCGCCTGCCGCGCCAGCGCGACGGCGGCGCGGGCAATCTCCATTTCCGTACGGGCACAGCCCTGCGACAGTTCCTCTATCGCCTTGCGATACAGGTCGCGGCTGGCGAAATCCGCCTGCGTGAAGCTGTCATATCCGGCGAACACCTGATCGATCAGGCAGATCTGCTCGAACGCCTTGGTCCAGTCATAACCGGCAATCAGACGCAGGCTGGTGATGATGTTGCGGATCGTGGCATTGAACGCCCCCTGTTCCTGCAGGTCTTCGCGCACGGCCGCGTCAATCGTGCTGTCCCTGTCGGCCAGCCTCTGTTCCAGCCAGACAAGGGCGGCATCCCTTTCGGGGTCGAGGCCGCGCAGGCGATGGGCAAGCCGCGCGGTGAAGGCTGGCGTCAGGATCCCCGGATTGACAGAGGCCAGAAGGTCCGAAATCGGGGGGCGTCCGTTCCTGCGCGCTTCGGCCAGACGCTCCGCCAGCCTGTCGGCCTCGTGCCTGCTGGCATTGTTTTTCATGATCGCCGCGACAACCCGGCGCAGGTTTTCGATCAGGACGATGCGCACCGTGATGGGCACGGCCCACAGTTCGCCAATGGTCAGGACCTCCACCTCCTGATAGGCCAGAAGATAGCGCCGCAGGCTTTCCGGCTGAAGATGGCTGTCGGTATGGGCGACGAAGGACCAGGCCACGCCAAAGATGCGCGGCAGGCCGACAAAAGGCCCATTCGAAAGCTTTGGCAGGCGCGCGTAATAGCCCGCCGGAATATCAAGCGCGGTTTCGCGGATCTGCATGTCCACAAGGGCATAGTTATCCGCCAGCCATTGCGCCGCCGGCGTCAGGGGATGGCCCTGCGTGATCGCCCGGGCGATTTCCATGTCGGCCTCGCGCAGGAAGGCGCTGTTATCCGCCAGCCGACGCGATAATGGCTGCCGGGGCCACAGATGCGACCGCAATGGCGCGACCTTCTGCGCCGCCGCCAGGCTGCGGGCATGATCCTCAAGCCGTTCGACGCCGAAAATCTCGCTTTTGAGGGGGAAGGCGTCATCCTGCCATCCATGCGTCCCGTCATGGTGGTCACGGCGCAGGAGGCGCCGCAGCAGGTCCGCGCCGCCACGCCACGCCCCGGAAGCAGAGGACGGCTGTGGCGTCAGTGTGGGATTCACGTCCATGCCATGCTCCGCAGGCGACATCGGAAAAAGGGGAGGGGAAGACGGGCTACACCACGCAGGTGGCCCGCCATCGCGCAACGGCCCTATTGCCGAAAAAGGGTTTTTCTTGTTTTCGTTACATATCCGGCAAGTTTGCGTATCAGCGGCGTGGGCACATCGGGTTGCGGCATGTCCATGTCGGGCGCCGGTCCCGCCGGTGCGTCGTTTACGGCAGGGCTGTCGCGCCGGTCCTCATTTTCCGGTAATTCCATGATATTTTCCCCGGCCAGAAAAACGTGGGAACCGCCACGGTTGGGTAATCGGGAAACCTGCCGCAAACACCACGCCCGTTCGCAAGCGTCCTGACAACGCGCAACGCGGTCGCGTGTTGCATGACCATCTTTTCCGGCCATCTTTCGTCGATGGCGATGCAACGGCGCATGAACATTCCCCATCCCGGCGCGTTCAGGTCGCGATGCTGACGCACTTCATGCGCAACATGTTCCCCCATCACTGGAAATGGGGGCGAAAGCATAGGGACGCTTCGCCATGATTACCGTGCATCATCTGAACAATTCCCGTTCCCGGCGCATATTATGGCTGCTGGAGGAACTGGAACTGCCCTATGAAATCCGCTTCTACCAGCGCGACCCGAAAACCATGCTGGCGCCCGCCGCGTTGCGCAAGGTGCATCCGCTCGGCAAGGCCCCTGTCATCACGGACGGGAACGTCACCGTTGCCGAAAGCGGCGCCATCATCGAATACATACTGGAACGTTACGGCAATGGGCGCCTGTTGCCACAGGCGGGAACGCCCGAATGGCTGCGTTTTACCTACTGGCTGCATTATGCCGAAGGATCGGCCATGCCGCCGCTGGTGATGAAACTGATTTTCCAGCGCCTGCCCCGACAGGTTCCGTTTTTCCTGTGGCCTGCCGCGAAACTGGTGTCCAGCGGCGCCCAGCGGCATTTCATCGACCCGCAGATCCGGCTGCACATGGATTACTGGGAAACCGAACTCCAGACCCATGACTGGTTCGCCGGCCCGGATTTCACGGCATGCGATATCCAGATGAGCTTTCCCCTGGAAATCGCCGTAACACGGGGGCGCGCCATTGCGACATGCCCCCATGTGACCTTTTTCGTGGAGCGCATACGCGCGCGCCCCGCCTACTGTCGTGCCCTGGAAAAAGGCGGTTCGTGAGCCTGTGCCCGTGCCAGAACCTGAAACCGCATCGCATTGCCCATGCCGTCCCGGCGGAACATCGGGCATGCGATCAGGTCCGTTCAGGCGGGGGGCGTAAGGCGTCCCGGATTTGCTTTCCAGTCGCGCAGTGCCTCCTCGCAATAAGGCAGCACCTCGAATACCGCCATGGCTGTCAGGGCGCCCGCGGCATAGGGCAGGCCCAGCGGGTCGCGTTTCAGGCGCAACGGAGCAGGGGACATGACCCGCCGTCCCATCAGGGCCTCCAGCTGGGGCCAGTGCAGGACGGAAATCATCGACACCGCCAGCAGGGGTATCATTTCAAGGAAACTGTGGACATGCTGTTCCACCGGCTGCACATCGCGCCGCGTCACGGCATAGCTGACATCCCACATCGCCGTCGCCTCATGCACGAAAAAGGTGGCGATCATCAATGACAGGACCGGCACGTCGATTTCCAGAAACAGCCCGGCCAGGACTGGTACCGCCGCCTCGCCCAGCATCAGCAGGTGAAGGCCGGTCTCCTTCAGGCCCGTCGTATGCTGGATGTCGGTGCGGCGGTGGCACCACCAGTCCGTCAGGCCAGAGGCCAGCCACAGCGGAATGACGAAATACTGCAGCACCTTGCGCACGACGCGACGTGTTTCATCCGTTTCGGCAGGTTCCTGTGGCACGGGTGTCCCGCCCGTGGGGGATGCCCCGGTGGCGATGACGATGCGTGACTGGCGTTTGCCCCGCCACCATGCCACCACCCCCGCGCCCAGTGACACGCCCGCCATCGCCAGCGTGCCGATCGCGTAATACCTGAGAAAAGTCCTGTTTTCCTTCATGTGGCATGCCCCTGCGTCATCTGGGCCGTCGTCGCGCGGGACGCCGCGTGGGCGGAGGCAAACATCGCCACGATGGCGGGACAGAAGACCTTCAGATCACCGGGGTTGCGCGATGTCACCAGCATGCCATCGGTCACGACGTCACGATCGACCCAGTGCGCGCCCGCGTTCGTCAGGTCCGTACGCAGGGAGGGCCAGGATGTCATCGTATGGCCCCGCACGCCCTCGGCATCGATCAGCGTCCATGCCCCATGACATATGGCGGCAACCGGCTTGCCCTCCTGCACGAATTCCCTGACAAAACGCACCGCGTCGCGATCCATGCGCAGGTGATCGGGATTGGTGGTGCCCCCCGGCAGGACCAGGCCTGCGAAATCATGGGCATGCGCCTGTGCGACCTGCATATCGACATGATAGCGGTTGGTGGGATTGACATCGGCCTCCATGGCCTGGATCTCCCCGCCTTGCGGCGAAACCAGCACGGTGCGCGCACCCGCCTGCCGCAGGGCGGCGGCAGGATCGGTCAGTTCCACCTCCTCCACCCCATTGGTCGCGAGGATCGCAATCGCAAGCCCCGCGAGACTGCCGCCATCACGGCGCGTCGCGGCATCGGAAGGCGGGGCCGCCACATGCATGGCGGCGTCCGTCTGGCGCGAATTCCTGAGTATCATGGTCGTCCTCCATCTGCGATGGGCAGGGGATGCCGACAGGCTCTTCAATCGTGTGAATCGACACCCCGTCCATGATCCCAACGAGTGGAGCGCGACGCATGTTCCCTGAAAAATACACAGGCTTTCCCTACCGAAAGCCGACATGCACGCAATCTTCGCTCAGGTTACGAAATCCCGATGCCGCAGGGCCTGGCGGACAAAATCCAGGAAAAACCGCGTCCGCGACGGCAGGTGCGCGCGGGAGGGATAGACCGCGCACAGCACGATTTCCTCCCACGTATATGACGTAAGGCATTCAATCAGCCGACCGCATTTCAGGTCATCGGCGATGTCCCACAACACCTTCAGCGCGATGCCATGACCACTGACGGCCCAGTCATGGACGACCTCGCTGCTTGAGGCCGCCAGATGGGGCGTGACATGGATTTCCTTGCGCACCTTACCGTCGTGATAGACCCATTCATTGAAAATCCGCTGCCGGCGCAGCAGGCATATGCAGTCATGTTTCAGAAGGTCATGCGGTGTCGCGGGAAGTCCCCGGCGCGCGCGATAGTCGGGGGAGGCACAGACCACGCGGCGGCTGCTGATCAGGGTGGTCGCCATGACCCCCTGGTCGGGCGGCATGCCCGCGCGGATCGCGATATCCAGCCCATCATCAATGACATCCAGCCCCGCATCGGACAGCGTCAGGTGAACGGTCACGTCGGGGTATTTTTCGACAAAGGCCGCCACGATACCCGCCAGTCTCTTGCGGCCCAGTTCGGATGGAACCCCGACCCGCAGCAGGCCGTGCGGAATATCGGCCCGGGCCGTGACTTCCGCCTCGGCCTCCTCGATTTCCTCCATGATGCGCACGGCGCGTTCATGCAGCCGCTGCCCTTCGGCCGTCAGCGCGAAATGACGCGACGTACGGGTCACGAGGCGGGTGCCCAGGCGCGCTTCCAGCCCGCTGAGCCTGCGGCTCATCGCGGCGGAGGACATGCCCACGACGCGCGCGCAACCCGCGATGCTTCCCGCTGCCACCAGGGTGCAGAAGAATTTCAGGTCACTGATTTCGTCTGGCATACGCTCTCCATGATTGCGTCTGGCGTACGGTTACCGTGCATGCGCGTGCTCTACACGGAATTGTGCAGATGGGTATTGTGCGCATCCTTTCACCGTGATCGCAATATCGAGTTCTGATGCCTTTTCCCGCGCGCCTTTCCCGCACATCCCCCCGCAAGGTCGGCCTGCATGGACGCAACCTTCTGGAATGTCCTGTCCTGAACAAGGGAAATGCCTTTGACATGCGTGAAAGGGACCTGTTCGGATTGCACGGGCTGCTTCCGGCCAATGTCACGACGCTGGAACGCCAGGTCGCCCGCGCCACGCGCCGGCTTGCGGCCCTGCCGGACAATTTTTCGCGCCATGTTGCGTTACGCGAAATCCAGGACCGGAATGAAACACTTTTCCACGCCATCATCGCGCAGTCGCTCGAACACTATCTGCCCATTATCTACACCCCGTGCATCGGACGCGCCTGCCGGCAGTTCAGCCAGATATGGACACGTCCGCGCGGGCTATTCCTGAGTTACGAAGACAGGGGGCGGCTGGCCGATATCCTGTCGGACCCGCAGTGGGACGATGTGCGCGTGATCGTGGCCAGCGACGGGGGCAGCATTCTGGGCATTGGCGATCAGGGCGCCAACGGAATGGGCATCCCGATCGGCAAGCTGGCGCTCTATACGGCCTGTGGCGGCCTGGACCCGGCATGCGCCCTTCCCATCGAGCTTGACGTGGGAACGGACAACGCAACCCTGCTGGAGGATCCGGATTACATCGGCTGGCGTCATCCGCGCGTGCGCGGCGCGGAATACGACGCGTTCATCGCCGAATTTGTCGAGGCGGTGGAAGCGCGCTGGCCCCGTATCGCCCTGCACTGGGAGGATCTGGCGGGCGCGGACGCGCTGCGGATCCTTCAGCGTTATCGCGGGCGGATGTGTACCTATAACGACGACATACAGGGCACGGCCGGCGTTACTGCCGGCGCGCTTCTGGCGGCAATCAGGGCCGGGGCCGCGCCGGTTGGGCAACAGCGCATCGTCATCTTCGGCGCCGGGGGCGCGGGCTGCGGCATCGCGGACCTGCTGTCGCGCCTGATGATCGCGGACGGCATGGACCCGCAGGAGGCGCGGCGTCGTTTCTTCATGATCGATGTCGATGGCCTTGTCCGGCAGGGAATGGCGGGCATTACCGACGGGCAGCGCCCCTTTGCCCAGCCCGCGGATATCGCGGCGGAATGGCATGTGCGCGATCCCGGCCGCCTTTCGCTGGCGGATGTCATGGCCCATGTCCGCCCCACCATGCTGGTTGGCACGTCAGGGCAGGGCGGGGCGTTCACGCGCGATATCATCGCCCCCATGGCCACGGGCACCGCGCGTCCCGTCATCTTCGCCCTGTCCAACCCGACCGCCAATATCGAGGCGACGCCTGCGGACCTGCTGGAATGGACGGATGGTCGCGCCATCATCGGGACGGGGGGACCTTTCGCGCCGGTTGTCTTCAACGGGCAGGAACGCCCCGTGGACCAGATCAACAATTCCTATGTCTTTCCCGGTGTCGGCCTTGCGGTGGTGGCGGGGGGGATCACGCGCATGACCGATGGCATGTTCCTTGCCGCCGCCCACGCGCTGGCGGAACTTTCACCTGCGGCACATGCACACGGGGCGGGCAGCGCGCCGCTCCTGCCGCCGGTTTCCGAACTGCCTGCGGTGGCGGCGTCCGTGGCCCGCGCGCTTATCCGGCAGGGACAGGCTGAAGGCGTGGCCCCACCCGCCACGGAGGCCGAGACGGAAGCCGACCTGCGCCATGCGACATGGACTGCGCATTACCAGCCTTATGAAAAGGTGGATGGCTGAGGCCGCGCCGCCGCCACGCAATGCATTTCCATTACATCGGAATGCGTCATAGCTGATGTATCTTCATCGTTTCATGACGAACGCGCCCTTTCGTCCGGCATGGACGCGCAATGGGGCCGCCATGATGCAATGGCTGTTCTGTCCCGCGCCGCAGGCCGTAGGTTTCGCCCTGCGCAATACGCTGGCCTCGCTCCTCGCGCTGGCGGTGGCGTTCTGGATGGAACTCGACAGCCCGCAATGGGCCGTGGCGACCGTCTGGTCCGTGGCGCAGGTGCGCCGGGGCGAAAGTATGTCCAAGGCGCGCTGGCGTATCGTGGGCACCATGGCCGGGGCGATCGCGGCCGTGGTCTTCATCGCTGCGTTTCCACAACAGGCATGGCTGTTTTTTCCTGCCGTGGCCGTCTGGATCGGGTTGTGCAGTTTCCTTGCGACGTTCAGCCTGAATTTCCGTTCCTATGCTTTCGTGCTGTCCGGATATACCTGTTCCATCATCGCGGTCGCCGCCGCATCACAGCCCGACAATGTCTTTTTCATCGCGGTATCGCGCGCGACCTATATCGTTCTGGGGGTCGTGTGCGAGGCCGCGATGGCGTTGCTGTTCGCCCATGACCTGGCGACCCGCGCGCGCGCGACAATGCATGCGCGGGTGGAGGAGGTCCTGCACCAGCTCGCGCTGCTTCTGCGTGAAATCGTGCTGCATGACCGCGAGACCCTGACCCATGCGGGCGAGTTTTCGGACATGATGGTATCGGTTCACAAGGGAATAGAATTCCCCGCCATTGAAATGGGACGCCATTCCCATGCGGCGGACCATGCGCGCGCGGTTTTCGCCGATATTTCGATCATGGTCACGCGCCTGTTCGGTCTGTCAGGCGCGGCAGGGCAGGGGGACCCGGTTCTGCTGGATACGCGCGAACGGCTTTTGCGCCTGTGTGACAACCTGCATTCCTGCCGGTTGCATCAAGGCATATTGCAGGCATTGCACGGGGAGGCCGAAGCCCTCGCCGTGCTGTTCCAGGATCGCGCCCTTCATGACAACGGGGCAGAGGCGCGGCGTGTCACCCACACGGTGCTGCATGCCGCGATGACGGATCTCGCGCAGGCGCTGGCGCACTGTCAGGCCATTTTCACGCCGCCGGCACATGACCGCTTCCGCTTTCGCCTGCCGGGGCATCGGGACCTGCGGCTTGCGCTGTATAACGGCCTGCGTGGCGCGGCGGCCATCATGATCGCCGGCCTTGTCTATGAAGTGACAGCATGGCCCGGCGGGATGGGATTCATCGCGATCACCACGCTGGTATGCGGCCTGTTCGCCACACGGGAAAACCCGGTCGTGGGGACGCTGCGCTTCCTGTCCGGTGCGATATGGTCCGCCGTTGCGGCCGGATGCCTCGACCTGTGGATCGTGCCCTATCTCAGCAATTACGAGGAACTGGCCTTCGTGCTGGGCATCTTCCTGTTTGTCGGTGGCCTGGCAAAATATAATCCCGGCACGGCTGGCGCGGCGGCGGCTTACGGGCTGCTGATGCCCAATCTCCTGATGCCGGGAAACCAGCTGAGGGTGGATGAGATCACGTTCCTGAACAACGCATTGCATACAGTGCTGGCTGTCGGGCTGAGCGTGCTGGTATTCCGGCTGGTGCTGCCTTTCCGCGCGGCGGAGGAACGTATCCGCTTTGCCGCGCATATCCGTGCCGAACTGCGCGGATTGTGCATCATGCCGCTGCCCCCGTTGCCCCAATGGTGGATCGGGACCAGTGTTGACCGGATCGGGCGACTGGTCCGCCATGCCGCGCAGGCCGGGGATCGCGCGGCGGCGGGGGAAATCCGCCAGGCACTCATGCTGTCGGCGGTCGGGCTGAATATCCTGCTGCTGCGTCAGCTGAAACGCGAACAGGATAACGACGCCTCCCACAGCCTTGCCGTGCTGCTGCGGACACTGGCGCGGTACCAGCCTGTCAGTCGGCGGGGACTGGCGATGATCTCCGTCACGCGCCGCCGGCTACGGGCGAAGGCGCGACATGACGGGGCTGATCCATGGCTGTTGCAGGTGATGGGGTGCCTTGATGGCATTGAACACACAGCCGCCATCAGCATGAATGGAGATCGGACACACATCTGAGAATACATCATGACGGCCACAGAAAAGCATGGTAATTTTCAAAATCCACACATGACATGAAGTGTTCCATGAAGAATTAAAAATACATACGGATTTATCATGAAATCCAATGTCTGATAAAATCCGCATGAAAGTCATTTTCCATGAAAGACAGGATTTTTTTGATTTCTGATGCCCCATCAGGATGCGCCGGGCAGGTGGCGTTTTATTTACACGCCCTGCATACCGATATATAACAATCCGGGTCGGAAACAAAAACAAAAGAGAACGGCATGGATAGGATGTTTCATTTTTCCGCGGACATAGTCCTGTTCGTTTTTATTCCCCTGCTGTTGTGGCATCTCTGCCGGAAAGCCATACCGATTGTCGTAATTCCCATTCTGGTGGGGATCGTGATCGCTGTTACAAAATATCCCGTCGGCGCATGGGGCATTCCTTCCCAATATGGTGAAAACATCGGCTGGATCGCCGTGCTCGTGCTTGCCTTTACCGCCGGGCTGGACATGTGGCAGCTGTCCGATGGCACGGATCCCAACCAGACCTTTACCTCACCATCGCTGGGGCGGTTGCTGGCAAGCGCGCTGGTGGCGCTGGGGGTGCCTTTTGGCATCGGCTCCGTGCTGATCTATTTTTATTTCCTGCCCCTTCATGGATGGGAAACACCGCACGGCAGCCCTGTCATCGGGGCGATGTCCATCGGGCTGTGCCTTGCCGTCAGCGCATTGCCGGTGCTGATCGGAATTGTGCGTGAGCTTTCGCCAGCGGAACGTCCGATGGGCCAGCTGGCGCTTCGGCTGGCGGTTGTGGACGACGCCGCATTGTGGATCGGGCTGGCCTGCCTGCAGTTCGCGGCGGAAGGGTCGGATGCCTTCCACGGATGGCGCATCCAGCAGTTCCTGGCCGTCGCGTTGCTGGGCATGCTTGCCCTCATCAGTGGCGCGGCCACGCGGCGTCTGCAGCATCCCCCCATATGGGCCATCTGGATGTGCGTGCCAATCTGGCTGGTGGCCGGGGCGTGGGCCAGCAGGGAAATCGGGCTGCATGAACTCATCGGGGCTTATTACGCCGGCGCTGTCATGCCCCCCCGATGGGTACGTCGCCTGCCGGTGGAAAAGGTGGGAACATTCGCCCTGTTCTGGCTGGCCCCCATGTTTTTTGGCCATAGCGGCATGCACATCAATGGCGAGGCCCTGACATGGCCATCCGTGTTCGCGTCCTTCATGCTTGTCGTCATTTCGATCGGCAGCAAGATGGGGGCGGTTGTCCTGTATCCGCCATCCCCCGACATGTCCCGTTCCCAGGCGCTTGGCATGGGCGCGCTTTTGCAATGCAAGGGACTGATGGAAATCGTTGCCGCGACCATCCTGCACGGCAAGGGCATGATTTCGGAATTTGCCTATGCCTCCCTGATGATCCTGGCTGTCGCGTCCACGACGCTGACAGGTCCCATGTTCCGGCTCGTGATGAAACGACAACCGACGTAGAAAGAAAGGGTCGATCGGGATCAGTCTGACCGCTGCGCCAGAAGGCCTGCCTGCGTCAGGGCGTCTGCGGCGGCGGCCACGGCGGCAAAGGGCCTGCCCGCCCGTATTGCGATATCCAGAAGCGAATGGCCGCCATCCGCAAGGTTCAGGGTCCACAGCAACGTCATCTGGTCGAACTTCGCCCCGCCCGCGTCTTCGTCCCCCCCGCCAATGGCCTTGTAAAGGCCGCGGCGTCCCAACTGTGGTTCGCCATAAGGAAACAGGCTGCGTGGAAGGAAGTCATTTTCGATCATCATGACAAGATCAGCGATAAAACAGAACGAGGCATGAAGCCCCGCCGGCGTGACAAAGTCCAGGTTATCGGCGGACGTATGATACTGCGCGAACTGCCCGTTGGGTGAACGCATCAGACATCCCACCGGCAGGTTGAACCCGGGCGAGCAATATTGTCGCTCATCATATCCATAATACCAACCATTGTTTGGCCTGACTCACGGGGTACCCATCGGTTTAAAAATGTGATTCATAGGATGCAGACCATTCTCTGAAGGAGGCATTCTGGATGGGCAGCCCTCTATCCCTGCGTGACGATCATGATAGTTCGGAGTTGCGACGCCTTGCGCGCAGAAGCCGGCATGCGGGTCAGTCGCGTCGCCTGTTGGCGCTTGCGGCGATTTATGATGGCGCCTCGCGCGGCGAGGCGGCCCTGCTTGCGGGGACAGACCGTCAGAGTATCCGTGACTGGGTGCTGCGTTTCAATGCGGATGGCCCGGATGGCCTTGTGGATCGTCATGGCGGGGGACAGAAAGCCCGCCTGACACAGGAGATGCTGTCTGCCCTGAAAACCCGGCTCGAAGAAAGACCCATCCCTGCGGTGCATGGTGTTGTCCGCTGGCGACTGTGTGATCTCTGCGGGTGGCTGCATGAGACCTATGGCGTCAGCCTGTCGGAAACGCGTCTGGGTCAGATCATACGCCGCGAGGGGTTCCGCCTGCTGACAGCCCGGCCACGGCACTATCGCCAGGATACAGAAGCCCAGGACATTTTTAAAAAGAGTTCCCCGGTGTCATGGCGGCGATCAGGTCCAGAC
>NZ_NOXG01000126.1:0-587 GCF_003207955.1 Novacetimonas pomaceti | reverse complement strand
TATTCCCGGGACCGCAAGGGCGAACATCCCACGGACCATCTCACCGGCTGGACCGGCATTTTGCAGTCAGACGCCTATGCGGGTTATAACACTCTGGCGAAACCGGGACGCCAACCCGCGCCGGTTGTCTCCGCCGGATGCTGGGCCCACGGACGCAGAGGGCTGTTCAAAATCGCCGAGAAGGACAAGGCGCCCCTCGCCATAGAGGCAGTAGGCAGGATCGACACCATATTCGAGGCCGAGCGCGCCATCAACGGTACGCCCCCAGAACATCGGCTGGCAGTCCGTCAAACAGACATAGCCCCTCTGGTCGACGATCTGTTCGACTGGATGCGGGAGTGTTGCCGGCGCATGTCGACCAAAAATCCCGTTACCCACGCCATGAACTATTTTCTCAGACGTGCCGATACATTCACACGATTCCTCACTGACGGCCGGATCTGCCTCTCAAACAATGCAGCAGAACGCGCTCTGCGCGGCATCGCCCTGGGCAGGAAAGCCTGGTTGTTCGCCGGGTCCGATCGTGGCGGAGAGCGCGCCGCCGCCATGTATTCCCTGATCGTCACCGCGCGTCTGAACGATGTCGA
>NZ_NOXG01000125.1:0-602 GCF_003207955.1 Novacetimonas pomaceti | reverse complement strand
TGAGGTTCGTGACGAAGCCGCCACGACAGGCAGAGCTGCGCGCGGTTTCGCCTCCTTTGACTGGATCACAAAGGACAGCTGGACGCGCCGCAGGCGGGTGGTGGCCAAGGCCGAATGGCGCCACGGCAACCGCTATCATCGCTGGGAGTGTCCTGAAGTCTGTGTATCTGGCCTGGCCCATGGGTTTTCAGATACTCAAGCGGCGAAGCGCTCGCCGAACATTATGGCGAACTGGTTGCGGGCTGCAAACCATTCCCGAACATTCCGCCCGTCTTTCTCAAAGCTGCGGATCGCCAGGTAGATCAGCTTCGTTGCGGCATCGTCGGTCGGGAACGAACCGCGCGTCTTGATCGATTTGCGGATGACCCGGTTCAGGCTCTCGATGGCGTTCGTAGTGTATATGATCTTGCGGATCGCCGGATCGAAGGCAAAAAACGGGATCACTTCGGCCCATGCCCGGCGCCATGCCGGGGCGATCGACGCGTATTTCCCGGCCCATTTCTCCTCGAACGCATCGAGCTCTGCGGCCGCCATGTCAGCGGTCGCCGCCCCGTAGATCCGGCGCAGGTCGGCAGCCACGGCCTTGCGGTCCTTCCATGAGC
>NZ_NOXG01000124.1:0-610 GCF_003207955.1 Novacetimonas pomaceti | reverse complement strand
CGCCAGAGTGTTATAACCCGCATAGGCGTCTGACTGCAAAATGCCGGTCCAGCCGGTGAGATGGTCCGTGGGATGTTCGCCCTTGCGGTCCCGGGAATAACGGAACCAGACGGCTGGGGGCGCTGTGCCTCCAAAGGGGTGATCGTCCCGCATATAATTCCACAATCGTCCGGTGACTGTCCGGCCTTTCGCCAGAACCGGCACGGTGGTGTCATCCGCGTGCAGGCGTTGTGCCGCCAGCACATGCGCCCGGATCAGCGTAGTCAGGGGGGCCAGCGTCGCGGTGCAGGCCCCCACCCAGTCGGCCAGTGTCGACGTGTCGAGATCGATCCCTTCGCGGGCAAAGGCATCGCTCTGGCGGTTCAGCGGCAGATGCTGCAGGAACTTGTCGCATAGAATGGTCGACAGCAGCCATGGGCCTGCGCGTCCGCGCGCGATCGGATGGAAGGGGGCGGGTGGCTGGGTGATGCTCTCGCAGTCCCGGCAGGTGAACTTCTCCCGCACCGTTTGGATGACCTTGAACTGGCGCGGGATCACCTCCAGCGTCTCGGTGACGCTCTCCCCCAGTTTGCTCAGACGATCGCTGCCACAGCACGGACACTGTGTCGGT
>NZ_NOXG01000123.1:0-612 GCF_003207955.1 Novacetimonas pomaceti | reverse complement strand
CTGCCATGCCTGGAACCAGCTCGTCAATCAACCATGGCGCATCATGTCAATCGGACTGCGCAATTGGGCTCATGGGTTATAGCAATCAACGGTTGGTATGAGCCTCATCCGTCTGTTCGAACTGCTGCGTGAGGAAGGATATGAAGGAAGCTATGATGCCGTAAGGCGATATGGCCGACGGTGGGAAGACCGCCATGAGATGGGGCGGCGGGCCGCCTATGTTCCGCTGAGTTTTGCACCTGGAGAGGCTTACCAGTTTGACTGGAGCCATGAGGTTGTCGTTCTGGGTGGTGTGGCGGTAAAGGTGAAGGTCGCGCATATGCGTCTGTGCCACAGCCGGATGATGTTCATTCGTGCCTATCCGCGCGAGGCGCAGGAAATGGTGTTTGACGCGCATGACCGGGGCTTTGCGTTCTTCAGGGGTGCATGCCAGCGGGGCATTTACGATAATATGAAGACTGCGGTGGAAACGGTTTTTGTTGGCCGGGCGCGGGACTATAACCGGCGTTTTTTAGAGCCTGAATCAGAAAGCGGTTTGATTGATTTTTCGCAGAACTCTGCGGATATGGGCAATCATCAACCACGCGTGGGATGACGAGATTGTTGCCTCGA
>NZ_NOXG01000122.1:0-627 GCF_003207955.1 Novacetimonas pomaceti | reverse complement strand
GTCCTCACAGTTCAACGAGTATCGCGAAGAGGACCGGATGGGCGTCGACGGGCTGGAAAACAGGGCGGCCAACGCCCGCCGCTTCGCAGCCGAGCAGGGAATCAAGGCCGCCGCTCTGGTCGCGTCCGCCCGCGGGGCCCTTGCCGCCTACGAGGACATGATCGGCGCCCCGTGGAAGCCCTACACGGCTAGCAACGCCCGCACCATCGACCAGCGGGCCGCAGCCGCCGAGATGGACGCTCTCGGCTTCTGACCGACCCGGCCGGACCCGCGGCAGGTCCGGCCACCCACGGCAAGGTACCTTTCCGCAAGGATCGACCCGCATGAGCGAATATGAATCCATGGCAGACCGCGACGAGGCCTTTGCGCTTTCGCGTGCTGCGCCCGACCACGCATGGGTCCTGACGGACCGGGACGTCTGGCATCGCAATCCTTTTTATCACGGCCCGGAAATGCCGCACCCCGAAGATGACGGCGCCCATGACTTTATTGCCGACCACGGCATCGACGCATGGCGGGAGGCGACCGAGCAGCCTGTCGGGTTGGGGTACCCTGTGAAGGGGTAAGGCTGTAGAGTGTCGCGATGAGCCGCTTCATCCCGTTTGACCGATCCCAGCCGTATCTTCT
>NZ_NOXG01000121.1:0-679 GCF_003207955.1 Novacetimonas pomaceti | reverse complement strand
ACGCTGGCGCAGGTGGCGGTTCCAGATGGTCTGGGCCGAGCGCGACCCGGCAAACGTCCGCGAAAGGTCTGCCTTCATCGCCAGACGCGCAATCCCCAGATCCGCATAGTCTGAAACATATCCCATGACCCTCTCCTGTGTGAGATGATCCTGCGCGCAGGACCGTTTGGCGCCCACCTCTGTGGCACGCCAGCCGTAAATGACGATCATCCCGTGATCGTCAGTGAAGGAGGCGATGCGGCCTGCCAAGTCCCGGCCTCGAGCCATGGAGGCCGCGCGTTGCCCCGCAATCGACGAGCCACGTATTTCCGCATATCCATCGCCACCCTGGCAGAGCCGTTCGGGCATGCGCGCGGGCCTGCAGATATCTGGACAAAGCCTGCACCTCGTGATGCCGTCTGTCCGGTGATCCCAAAGGATTTACGCTGGTTCACAAGGACATCCCCGGCGATGAACCTAGCCGTGGTCCGGCAGGCTTCCCGACAGGTTCAGACGGAGCAGGCAATGAGGCGTCCGAAACCCGCAGCGGCCGCTGCGTGCCGTGCGCCTCGGCCTGACCCAGCCATGACGGAGATACCGTCTCCGGCTGCGCTTTCGCCCCTGAACCCAGGACTTCGGACAGACGGCACAAGGGCGCAACGGGAACAGAACCTGCCTGCATTCCTTCCCTGCGGGTCCT
>NZ_NOXG01000120.1:0-691 GCF_003207955.1 Novacetimonas pomaceti | reverse complement strand
GCGGCGAGGTCGCGCAGGCTGAGGAACTTGCGCGAGGACATCAGCCGCGAAAGGTAGCTCGACATCGCGCCCACGGGCGGGGCGATCGACATCTCGTTATCGTTGAGGATGACGATCAGCCGCTCCGCCCCCGGGCCGCAGTGCGAGGCGTTGTTCATCGCCTCGTACGCCATGCCCGCCGAAATCGAGCCGTCGCCGATCACCGCGATGACGTTGCGCTCGCGGTAGGAGGGGTCATGCTCGGCGCGCAGGTGGTGGGCGACCGCCATGCCGAGGCCGGCGGAAATGGAGGTGGAGGAATGCGCCGCGCCGAACGGGTCGTATTCGCTCTCGCTGCGGCGGGTGAAGCCCGAAAGCCCGCCCGGCTGGCGCAGCGTGCGGATGCGGTCGCGCCGCCCCGTCAGGATCTTGTGCGGATAGGTCTGGTGGCCGACATCCCAGATCACCCGGTCGTCGGGCGTGTCGAACACCGCATGCAGCGCGACCGTCAGTTCCACCACGCCAAGCGACGCGCCCAGATGCCCGCTCGTCGTCGAGACCGTGTCGATCGTCTCCGCACGCAGCTCGTCCGCAAGTGCCTTGAGCTGCTCCACCGAAAGGTTGCGAAGGTCATGCGGGTAACGCACCCGGTCCAGATGCGCAAAACGGCCCAGCGTCGGGATCGAGCCCCAGGACTCCGCGTCGGGGGAGG
>NZ_NOXG01000119.1:0-705 GCF_003207955.1 Novacetimonas pomaceti | reverse complement strand
CGGATGGTCTGTGGCAGGGCGGTGAGGTTGTTCCATGCGGTGCATGCGGCTTCGATGATGTGTTCGATGCCGCTGAACACGGTGTTGGACAGCCAGTTGGCGCGTAGGAACTGCCAGATATTCTCGACCGGGTTCAGTTCGGGCGCGCGGGACGGCAGGAAGATCAGGCTGACGTTGCGCGGCAGTCTGAGTTTGGGTGTCGTATGCCAGCCGGCACGATCGAGCAGGACGACGGCATGCGCTCCGCGTGCGACGCAGCGTGAGATTTCCTCGATATGCAGTTGCATGCTGGCCGTGCCGGTAAACGGCAACACCAGGCCTGCCGCCTTGCCGAGTGCGGGGCAGATGGCGCCGAACAGCCAGGCATTCTCATAGCGTTGATCGGCAGGCTGGCGTGGTCGGGTGCCACGCCGCGCCCATTGCCGGACAAGACCGTTTTTCTGCCCGATGCGGGCCTCGTCCTGCCACCAGAGTTCAATCCGCCTGCCTCTGGGCAGATGCCCGGTGTGGGCGCTCAGGATCGTGGGGAAGTTTTTTTAAACGCGTCCATGACGGACGGATCCTGTCCGGGGTGACGCGGACGCGCGCTGACGTGGCTGAACCCAAGCCGCTTCAACAGGGCGGAGACATGGCGTTCGTGATAGGAGACGCCAAAACGCTCTTCGATGACCCGCTGAAGATCGACCCGACGCCAGCGCACCACGC
>NZ_NOXG01000118.1:0-725 GCF_003207955.1 Novacetimonas pomaceti | reverse complement strand
CCTCGAACGCATCAAGTTCGGCGGCCGCCATGTCAGCGGTGGCGGCCCCGTAGATCCGGCGCAGGTCGGCAGCCACGGCCTTACGGTCCTTCCATGAGCAGAAGTTCAGGCTGTGGCGCACCAGGTGAACAATACAGGTCTGAACCATCGCCTCGGGAAAGGCGGCGGTGATGGCCTCGGGAAAGCCTTTCAGCCCGTCCACGACCGCGATCAGGATGTCCTGGATGCCCCGGTTCTTCAACTCGTTCATGACCGAAAGCCAGAATTTGGCGCCTTCATTCTCGGCGATCCAGAGCCCCAGAACCTCGCGCACTCCCTCGCGGGTGACACCGAGAGCAACGTAAACCGCCTTGTTTTTAACGGTCCGGCTGTCAGCATCGCGGATCTTTACCCGAAGGGCATCGAAGATCACGATGGGATACATCCGATCCAGCGCCCGGCCCTGCCACTCCCGGACCTCGTCCAGCACGGCATCGGTGACGCGGCTGATCAGGTCGGGAGAGACCTTCAGGCCATAAAGATCAAGCAGATGGGTCTGGATGTCCCGGACCGTCAGACCGGCGGCATAGAGACCGATGATCCTGTCGTCGATCCCGTCGATCCGGGTCTGGCCCTTCTTTATAAGCTCCGGCTCAAAGCTGCTGTCGCGGTCGCGCGGCACCGTCACCGGAAAGGCGCCGTCCTGGCCTTTCAGCACCTTGGTCGTGGAGCCATTCCGCCGGTTC
>NZ_NOXG01000011.1:0-84866 GCF_003207955.1 Novacetimonas pomaceti | reverse complement strand
AAGCAGAATATCGTCAATATTCCAGATCGGGCTCCTGTGGGATGACTGAATTCTACAAAATGACCCGAAATTGCCTCAAGTGTGAGAAATCCGCGTCGAGGTCATTCTGGATGTCGTGTACAACCACACGGCGGAAGGTAATGAATGTGGTCCTACATTGTCATTCAGGGGAATAGACAATCAGTCCTATTACCGTCTTGTGCCGGACCGGCCGCGTTATTACATCAATGATACCGGCACGGGGAATACGGTCAACCTGTCCCACCGACGGGTGATCCAGATGGTGACCGACAGCCTGCGTTACTGGGCCGATGAGATGCATGTTGACGGGTTCCGGTTCGACCTGGGCACCATACTGGCGCGTGAACCCAACGGATTTGACAACCAGTCCGGATTTCTCAAGGCATGTTCGCAGGACCCGACGCTGGAGACGGTCAAGATGATCGCCGAACCGTGGGATTGCGGGCCGGGTGGATATCAGGTGGGGGCCTTTCCTCCGGGCTGGGCCGAATGGAATGACCGCTTTCGCGATAATGTGCGCGGATACTGGAAGGGTAATTTGTTCGCCCACGATATGGCGGCGCGTCTGCTGGGCAGTCCCGACCTGTTCGATCATCAGGGGCGCAAGCCATGGTCATGCGTCAATTTCATAACGGCGCATGATGGCTTTACCCTGAATGATTGTGTTTCGTACAATGCAAAACACAACCAGGCCAATGGGGAAGACAACAGGGACGGGTCATCGGACAACGGTTCATACAATTATGGCGTCGAGGGGCCGACCGACAATCCGGAAATCGTGAAGATCAGAAACCGTCAGATGCGCAACATGCTGGCGACGCTGCTGCTGTCGCAGGGGACGCCGATGCTGCTGGCGGGGGACGAGTTCGCGCGGACGCAGCGGGGGAACAACAACGCCTATTGTCAGGACAACGATATTTCATGGCTGGACTGGTCCCTTCTGGAACGTAACCAGGAACTGGTCCGGTTCGTCACCCGTCTGACCACGCTGCGCCGGCAGTTTCCGATCCTACGCCGCGGCCGTTTCCTGACCGAGGCGTATAATGGCGACCTAGACATAAAGGAACTGACGTGGGTCAATCCCACGGGCAATGAAATGGAAAGCGCCGACTGGGATTCGGCGCGGTGTTTTGGACTGATGCTTGATGGGCGGGCGCGTCCGACCGGCCTTATGAAGCGTGGAGAGGACGCGACGTTGCTGCTGGTGTTCAATGCGTGGCATGACGTCGTGGAGTTCACCCTGCCGTCAGTTTCCGAACAGCACTGGTGCCTGCTGCTGGATACGGAAATCGAGGGTACAGACCTCAAGAAACAGCTTTTCGCGCCCTGCCATCGTTTTGCGGTGACAGGGCGTTCCTTCCTGCTGTTTCATCTGCAACCGGACTGATGGACGTGAAAACCGCCGGGGGACGCCGGAGGGCTCAGTTTTCCTTACCGATGAGGCCGGTGCCTGTTTCATAGCGGAAAAACAGGCTGCCAAGCGGCGGCAGGGAAATGTTGAGTGAATGGTCGTGGCCATGCGCGGGCAGGGGGGATGTCCGCACGGCCCCGTAATTGCCGACATTCGATCCGCCGTAAATGTCGCTGTCGGTATTGAGGATTTCCTTCCATGTGCCTTCATGGGGGACGCCGATACGGTAATCATGCCGGGGCACGGGCGTCATGTTGCACACGATCATGATCGTGGGGGCGCCTTCGGTCCGGCGTATCCATGCGAAGACCGAGTTTTCACGGTCATCGCCAATCAGCCATGCAAAGCCTTCGGCCCGGCTGTCGGAACGGTGGAGCGCGGCATGGGCGCGGTAAAGGCGGTTCAGGTCGCTGACCAGCCGCCTGACGCCACCGCCTTCGACGGTATCAAGGCCATGCCATGAAAGCTGCGTTTCATGGCTCCATTCCCCGGGCTGTGCGAATTCCCCGCCCATGAACAGCAGTTTCTTGCCCGGATGCCCCCACATGAAGGCCAGATAGGCACGCAGATTGGCATGTTTCTGCCACGTGTCGCCGGGCATGCGCCGGATCAGCGACCCTTTGCCATGGACAACCTCGTCATGCGAAAGGGGCAGGATGAAATGTTCCGAAAACCCATAAAGAAGACCGAATGTCATCTCGTCATGATGAAAGAGGCGATGGATCGGGTCATGTCCCATGTAATCCAGCGTGTCGTGCATCCACCCCATGTTCCATTTGAAGGAAAAGCCAAGGCCCCCTTCGCTTACGGCGCGTGTGACGCCGGGCCATGCGGTTGATTCCTCCGCCACCATGATCGCGCCGGGGCAGCGCACGGCCACGGTTGCGTTCAGGTGGCGGAGGAACGCGATGGATTCCAGGTTTTCCCGGCCGCCATGGATATTGGGGATCCAGGCGTCAGCCTTGCGGCTGTAATCGCGATACAGCATTGACGCCACCGCATCGACGCGCAGGCCGTCAATATGGTACTGGTGCAGCCAGAACAGGGCGCTTGCGATCAGGAACCCGCTGACCTCGCGACGTCCGATATTGTAAATCAGCGTGTTCCAGTCAGGATGGTACCCTTCCCGCGGGTCGAGATGCTCATATAACGCGCTTCCGTCAAAGCGGGCCAGCCCGTGCGGGTCCGTCGGGAAATGGGCGGGCACCCAGTCCAGGATGATGCCGACACCCGCCCGGTGGCAGGCATTGACAAACCGGGCGAAGGCGTCCGGCGCGCCAAACCGGGCGGAGGGCGCGAACAGGCCGAGTGGCTGATACCCCCAGGACCCCCCGAACGGATATTCCATGATGGGCATCAGTTCGATGTGGCTGAAACCCGTTTCAAGGACATACGGCAGTAATGTCGCGGTCAGTTCGTCCCAGTTCACCGTCCCGCCATTTGCATGTCGCCAGGAACCGGCATGGATTTCATAAATGCTGATCGGGGCCGCAATGTCCTGTCGCGTGCCGCGTGTCTGCATCCAGTCGTCGTCCGACCATTCGAAATCCGTTGTCGCCACCACGATTGATGCCGTCGCGGGGGACAGTTCCGCCGCGAATGCAAGCGGGTCGGCCTTCAGCGGCAACAGGTGGCCCTGCCTGTCCACGATTTCGAACTTGTAGGCCTCCCCGGCATCAAGACGCGGAATGAACAGTTCCCATATGCCATGTTCATGACGCAGCCGCATGGCATGGCGACGGCCATCCCACTGGTTGAAGTTTCCCACGACAGAAACGCGGCTGGCATTGGGCGCCCATACGGCGAAGCGCACGCCCCTGACCCCCTCGACCTCCATGACATGGGCGCCCAGCACGCGGTACAGATCCTGATGTTCCCCATGGGAAATCAGGTGCAGGTCGAAGTCCCCCAGCAACAGGCCGAAAGCGTAGGCGTCTTCGGTTTCCTGCGTGGCGTTGTCCCATTCAACCCGCAGCCGGTATGGCGTGCCGGTCGGGATGGTGCCTGTGAACACGCCATCGGGATGAAGCAGGGTCATTGCCCATTCCCGGGCGCGCCTGCGTCGGCCCGGACGTGGCGCGAGGGTTTCGACGATCGTGACCTTATGCGCGCCGGGCATGAAGACGCGGATGGTGTCTTCCTTTCCATCGGGATGACGGCCAAGGAAGGAAAACGGGTTGTCCAGCCGCCCGTGCAGGAGGGCTTCGACCCGGCTGTCGATATCCTGTCCGGCACGAAGAATGGGAAGATGTTCCGTCACTGCCGCTCTCCTGACGTTGATGGCCCTGATGCCGGGGGGAAGGTCATGAGGTCATGCAGCCCCGCCAGCGCCGTTCCGATCCACGCGGGACGGTTGGTTGCCTCATAACGTATTTCGTAGGCCGCCTTTTCCATCAGGAAGAGGTGCAAAAGCGCGGCCTGTGCCTGCGGTGTGCCAATGGCGGTCGCGGTGGTCCCGATGCCTTCTGTCCATCCTTCCTGGAAATTCCGCGATGCCTCGGCATGGAAGGCGGAAATGTATTCCGTCGCGCGGACCGCCGAGCGTTCGGCGGCGGGATGGCTGGCCGTATCGCTGTCGGCAATACGCGCGGTATCGGCGACATAGGCGATGGAGCGCAGCATGCCTGCCACGTCGCGCAGGGGGCTGGCCTTGCCCCTGCGTTCGGGCAGGGGGGTCATGGGCTGTCCCTCGAAATCGATGATGACGGCATCGTTTTCCACCACCAGCACCTGCCCGAGGTGGAAATCGCCATGAATGCGGGTCCTCAGCGTGCCCGGCGCCGATGCCGCCAGCGTCGTGACAAGCCGCAGCAGGTCCTCGCGCGCTGCAAGCAGGGCGGTGGCGTGCGTCCGGTCACCCGCATGCGGCCAGTCGGTGATGCCCGCCACGATATCGAGCGCGCGCGTGATTTCATCACGCACCATGGCCGACAGGGCGGAAACGTCGTTTTCAGATGCCTGTTCGGGGGCAAAGGCCGCGTTGTCGCTGCCGCGTGCCAGGATGGCGTGCATTTCACCCAGCCGCTGTCCCATGACGCGGAAAAACGCGATATGTTCGGCACGCATGCCGGCCTGTTCCTCGCCACTCAGGGCGAGGTCCGTCGCGATGCCGCGCAGGTATCCCAGCGTCCAGCCCCAGCCATCCCCCTGATTGCCGACATACCCCTCCATGATGGCAAGGGTATATGTCTCCCCCCCTGCATCCACCCGCATGACTTCGCCCAGGAAGGGGGCGATGCCATGCGCGCCGTGTTGTGTCAGGAATTCCGTCATTTCGACTTCGGGATGGATGCCTGCATGCGGCTGGCGGATCAGTTTGAGGATCAGCCTGTCCCCCACGATCAGCGAACTGTTGCTCTGTTCGGAGGAAAGCCAGTGGATGGGGGCATCCGCCGGGATATCGAGATGGCGGAACGCGTCGGAGGCACGAAAGACGATTTCCCCTTCGCCTGCGGCAAGGTGGCTGCCGTCGGCCATGGCCCTGATGAATGCGTTCGTCAGCGCGGGCAGGGCGAACGCATCGGTCAGGTACCCCGTCTGTCGCCCACGCCGCACGCGCGACAGGGCCAGCTGCTGTGGCAGCGCGGGAAGCGTATCGGTGTCCCACGCGATGCCCAGCGGCAGGAAATACGAATCTTCCCGCCCTTCCGACTGCGCGCGGATTTCACACAGCAGCAGCTGCGTGCCCACAGGCGTTGCCTGAATGATGCGAGCCAGTGTGATCCGCCGCCCCCGCGCGGAAGCCCAGCGCCGCATCGGAAGGTAGGCCGGCAGGATCTCCTCCTCCATGACTTTCCGCAGGGGCGCGTCCATCAGGTCGCGCAGGTCGCGGCGCAGGACAATGGTGCGGAATTCCGGCAGGGGTTCCGGCGCGGGGACATGCCAGGCCGGATTTTCCGACAGGGTGCACAGCCGGAACCATATGAAGCCATAGGGCGGCAGCGTCAGAAGGTACGGAAGCTGTCCGATGGGGGGAAAGACGCTTTCGGCCGTCATTTCCACCGGCACCCGACCGGCGAAGAGGGAGAGGTCGAGTTCGACCGCCTGGGCTGAGCGGGCGAGGTTGGCCACGCACAGGATGGTGTCGGCCTCGTATTCCCGCAGATAGGCCAGGATCTTGCGATTGCCGGGGGAAAGGAACGTCAGCGTCCCCCGGCCAAACGCGTGGGAACGCGCCCGCACCGCCAGCATGCGCCGCGTCCAGTTGAGGAGGGAGAACGGGTCGCGTCGCTGTGTTTCCGCATTGACCGCGGCATATCCATAAAGCGGATCCATGATGACCGGCAGCACAAGGCGTTCAGGGTCCGCGCGCGAAAAGCCGCCATTGCGGTCCGGCGACCACTGCATCGGGGTGCGGACCCCGTCGCGATCGCCAAGCTGTATATTGTCGCCCATGCCGATTTCATCGCCATAATACAGCACCGGCGTCCCCGGCATGGACAGAAGCAGGCTGTTGAGGAGTTCGATCCGCCGCCGGTCGCGTTCCAGCAGGGGGGAGAGGCGCCTGCGGATGCCAAGGTTCAGTCGCGCCCTGCGATCGGCGGCATAGGCATTCCACATGAAGTCCCGTTCGCTGTCGGTGACCATCTCCAGCGTCAGTTCGTCATGATTGCGCAGGAAAATCGCCCACTGGCAGGTGGGGGGGATATCGGGCGTCTGGCGCATGATGTCGGTGATGGGAAAGCGGTCCTCCCGCGCCATGGCCAGATACATCCGGGGCATCAGCGGGAAATGGAAGGCCATGTGGCATTCATCGCCATGGCCGAAATATTCCTGCGTGTCCTCGGGCCACTGGTTGGCTTCGGCCAGAAGCATGCGGTTGGAAAAACGCGCATCCAGCGCCGCGCGGATGCGGCGCAGGACCTCATGCGTTTCCGGCAGGTTCTCATTGCTGGTGCCGTCGCGTTCCACAAGGTAGGGAATGGCGTCGAGCCGCAGCCCGTCGACCCCCAGTTTCAGCCAGAAGGACATGATCCCCAGAATGGCGCGCAGGACGTGGGGATTGTCGAAATTGAGGTCTGGCTGGTGGGAATAGAAACGATGCCAGAAAAACGCCCCCGCCACGGGGTCGCGCGTCCAGTTGGAAATTTCCGTATCGCAGAAAATGATGCGCGTGCCGGCATATTCGGTGCCGGTGTCGGACCAGACATAGAAATTGCGCGCGACCGAACCGGGTTTTGCCTTGCGGGCCCGCTGGAACCACGGATGCTGGTCCGATGTGTGGTTGATTACCAGTTCGGTAATGACGCGTATGTTGCGGGCGTGCGCGGTATTGATGAAATGCCGCGCGTCGGCCAGCGTGCCATAATCCGGATGCACGTCGCGATAGGCGGAAATGTCGTATCCATCGTCCTTGCGCGGGGAGGGATAGAAAGGCAGCAGCCAGATCGTGTTGACGCCAAGATCCGCGATATAGTCCAGTTTCGATGTCAGGCCCTGAAAATCCCCGATCCCATCATTATCCGAATCAAAAAAGGATTTCACATGCACCTGATAGATGACCGCGTCCTTGTACCATAACGGATCGGCGGGAGGGGCCGGATTGCGTTTCGTCATGGCCTGTCGCCTTCCACCGGACGGACATGCCATATCGCAAAGGGCAGGTCGCCCGGATCAAGGCGGACATGCTGGATCTTTCCCGTCCAGATTTCGTGCCGGTCGCGCATCAGGTCATGAACGTGCAGGGAGGCACTGTCCGGCAATCCCCATTCCCATAACGGGATTTCGAAAGTGGACTGCTGCACATTGACGGGATCCAGGCTGACGGCCACCAGTATGACATCGGACATATCGGTCATGCCCTTTGCAAAATAGATGATGGAATCATTGAACATGTTGTAAAACCGTAATCCCAGATGGGTCTGCAGGGACCTGTGATGCCGTCGTATCGCATTGATCCGGCCCGTTTCCGGTATGATGTTGCCCGGACGGTCATCATCCCATGTGCGGATCTGGTATTTTTCGGAATCCATGTATTCCTCGCGTCCCGCAAGGGGGGTAGCTTCACACAGTTCGAAACCCTGGTACATGCCCCATAACCCGGACAGCGTGGCAGCCAGCGCCATGCGGATCAGGTGCGCGGCCCGGCCGCCGTCCTGCAGGAAAAAGGGGTTGATGTCGGGCGTATTGACAAAAAGATGCGGGCGAAAGAAATCACGGACCGGCCGGCTGGTGATTTCCGTCATGTACGACGTCAGTTCCTGCTTCGTATTGCGCCACGTGAAGTATGTATAGGATTGGGAAAATCCCGCCTTTGCCAGCCGATACATCATCTTGGGATGGGTAAAGGCCTCGGACAGGAAGATGACGTCCGGATGCTGCGCGCGGATATCGGCAATCAGCCATTCCCAGAACGGCAGTGGTTTCGTGTGGGGATTGTCCACGCGGAAAATCCTGATGCCCTCGTCAATCCAGAACAGCACGACATCACGCAGGGCATGCCACAGGTCGGGAATGGCGGCGGGGGCGTAAAAATCCACATTGACGATATCTTCATATATTTTGGGTGGATTTTCCGCATGCCTGATGGATCCGTCGGCGCGATGGTCGAACCATTGGGGATGTGTCGTGATCCATGGATGGTCAGGGGCGCACTGGATCGCGAAATCCATCGCCAGTTCCATGCCATATTCATGCGTGATGCGGACAAGATCACGAAAATCCTCGATCGTGCCAAGCTGCGGGTGAATGGCGTCATGACCGCCTTCGGCCGATCCGATGGCATACGGACTGCCGGGGTCGCCGGGTTGCGCCTGCAGGCTGTTATTGCGTCCCTTGCGATTGATGCGACCGATGGGGTGGATGGGGGGCAGGTAAAGGACATCAAAGCCCATGTCGCGCACATAAGGCAGGCGTCCGATGACGTCGCGCAACGTTCCGTGCTGGTCGGGGCCGGCGCCCTGGGAACGTGGAAACAGTTCATACCAGCTGCCGTACCGCGCGGCGGGACGTTCGGCGAAGATTGCAACGGGCGTGGCCAGTCGCGTCAGGAATGGCCTGCTGCTGACATGATCCATCAATGCCCGCACCGGGGCGGAAAGAAGATGTCCGGTCATCTCCGCCTGCGACATGCGCAGGAGGTCATCCAGAAGGCGCGCCAGCCGCGTCTTCATCAGGCCGTCCGTATCGGCCATGGCGGCATGGATCATGACACGCGCATCCGCGATGTCCTGTGTTTCGATCCTGCCGGCCGCCTGCTTTTTTTCAAGGGAACGCGCAAGCGATGCGTAACGGTCCTGCCATGCCTCGATCGTGTATTCCCACGGCCCGACCCGGTCCAGCGACAGGAAGCCACGCCAGCGGCTGTTGCCGATCGGCTCCATCGGCGCGTGACGCCACAGGGGATCATCCACTGCCCGCCATGACAGTCGCGCCGCGAGGAGGTCATGCCCATCCATGAAAATGTCCGCCTCCACCGTGATCGACGTTCCGGTTTCCGCCTTGACCGCAAAGCGGGGCGGATCCACCGCTGGCGTGACATTTTCCATGGCGATGCGGCCGGGCTTCATGACGGCATGCATGTTCGTCGCATGCGGATGTTTTATGGGCGGACCATTGGCTTGTGTCTCGAAAACCCTGACTTCGCCAGCCTCCAGTGTCAGCCATCCGTCACGGAGCAGGGAAACAGGCGGCCTGCCCCCATCGATCGGGGAAAGCGAACCAAAATCAGGCGCCAGGATGTCAGGACAGAGGGTGTCGGGACAGGCAGAGGCGGCATGCCATGGGGAAGGATTGATCAGGATGACACGCATGCGGGGAGCATGTTCATCGCCATGTCGCACGACAAGCACCGTAATCGGATTGTCCGCGGAACTGGCGCGCAGGTGGGGGGCTGCCAGCCTTGCCCGGCCGGATCCTGTCATCCTGCCTGCATGCAGGAGGGCATCATGGACACGGATGTCCTCAAACATGGTTTCATTTTCAGCGAAGGCGGGAACGAGCATTCCGTCGCCCGTCGCCCCGGCAAGGCGCAGGTTCATGATTTCACGTTCAGGATCAACGCCTGCGGATGATGCGATGCCGGCGGGGAAAGGAACGGGACAGGCCAGCCGCCCGACCGTGCCGGGAAGGGCGCGCCATTCCTCCACAAACCAAGGATCGTGCCTGTTCCACCATGCGACGGATGAACTGACCAAATCGACGCCTGTCGTGGCGATCTGGTACGTTGCATCCCCCGACAGTCCCGCCGTCCACGCGATCCAGCGGCAGGACGGCAGGATCGCGCGGGATATCCGGATAATGTCGCGCAGGAAATCAGGCGGCAGGTTCTGTGGGGCGTCACAGCGGAAACCCCGCACGCCCGCCCCCAGAAGGGATTGCAGTATCCCCCGCCAGTAATCGCATATTTCCTGATGGAATGAGGAAACATTCAATCTGCGCGCGCGCGGGTCATCCGTGGATATGTACCATTGCGGATATCGACGCGCCAGAATGCCATCATGCGCCACGCGATCCAGGGGCAGGTCAAGCAGGACGCCCATGCCGTATTCGCCTGCCGTGTCGCACAGCTTCTGCAGGCCGGTCAGGAAGGGACAGCCCCATGACAGCGATGCGTTGCCTTCCCCGAAGGAGGAGACAAGGAATGCATCGTCGCCTGACGCGAAGATGGGTGAAATCAGGCAATCGGAAAAACCGCTGTCGGCGTCACGTGAAAAAACTTCCGCCCATCTGTCTGGCCGATGGACCTGACTTGCGGGCAGGTAGCGGATGACAGGCGACCAGGGCGTGCCGTCACCGGTATGAACGTTGTCGCGCGGATTGCCTGACCCCATGCCGGTTCTTTCTTCGGGCTTTCATAGGCAGGTCTCGGACCCGCTTGTCGCGGGGCGATCTGTCGATAGGCTCAGAACGGCAGAGGTCGGGAAAAGAACAGGTAACGACAGGAAAAATATGATAACAAATTCGTGTTGCGCTGCATTGGCATCAGGCGCCGGGATCAGTCCGTGATGCCATCGACCATGACATACGGCTCCCCCCGGGTGCAGGTTTCGACGCGGGCATGTATGCCGTATGTCTGCTGCAGCAGCCGGGGCGAAATCACCGTGCGCGAGGGACCGGCGGCGATTATCCGCCCGTCGCGCATGATGACGGCGTCATCGGTCATACGCACCGCGATGTTCAGGTCATGCAGGACAATGATGGTCACGATCCCCCGCGCGGCGGTCGTCCGGCGCACGATGTCCATGACTGAAAACTGGTGATGCAGGTCCAGCGCGCTGAGCGGTTCGTCCAGCAGCAGGGCCTCGGGCTGCCGTCCCAGCGCCTGCGCCAGTCCCACAAGCTGCCGCTGGCCGCCCGACAGCTCATCCATGTAACGCATCGCCAGGTCCCCGATCCCGAACGTGTCCAGCGTTTCAAGGGCGTCGGCGATGACGGTATCGTCCGCGCCGCCCCCCATCCCGCTGACATGCCGGGCGGCGATCAGTGATTCCAGCACCTGCAGGTGCACGGGCGCGGGCAGCGTCTGCGGCAGATAGACGCAGTGGCGCGTGCGTTGCGCCAGCGGCATGCGCGACAGGTCCATGCCATTGAGCGTAATGAACGCGGGTGATGGCACGATGCCCGCCAGGGCACGCAGGAACGTGGATTTCCCGCTGCCGTTGGGGCCCAGCAGGGCGCAGACACGCCCACGGGCGAACGGCGCGGGATCAAGGTCATGCAGGACGGTGCGTCGTCCGTAACGCACGCTGACATGTTGCGCGCACAGGCCCGCGCCGGTCATGACAGCCCCTGCCGGCGCAGGACGATCGCAAGGAAAAAGGGAATGCCGACCAGCGCGGTGACAATTCCGGTCGGAATGATGACGCCGGGGATGATGTTGCGTGCCGCGACGGAAGAAAGCGACATGATCAGGCATCCGACCAGAAGGCTGCCGGGCAGGTAGAAACGGTGATCCTCCCCCAGCAGGCGACGCGCGATATGCGGGGCGACCAGCCCGATGAACCCGATGGTCCCGACAAACGAAACCGCCAGCGCGGACAGGATGCTGATGCGCAGCAGTGCCGCGCGCCGGACACGCGGGATGTCCACCCCCAGGCTGGAGGCCCGCTCCTCGCCCATGCGCAGGACCGTCAGCTTCCATGCCGCGCGAAAGGACAGTGGCGCGATCAGCAGGCATGCGGCGGCAAGGATGCCGATCCTGGGCCATGTCGCGCGTGTCAGGCTGCCCATCGTCCAGAAGACGAGGTCCTGAAGGGCGTCCTCACTCGCCATGAACTGCAGGAGGGAGACAAGGGCGTGGAACATGAACACCAGCGCGATGCCGAACAGGATGACCGTGCTGGTGCCCGCCCCGCGCAGGCGCGCGACAAGGTCCAGCAGGAACACCGAACCGATGGAAAAGACAAAGGCATTGGTGGAGATGATCCATGCCTCGGGCACGCCGGGGATATGCCATTGCAGGATGATCGCCAGCGACGCGCCGAACGCCGCCGCGGCGGAAACCCCGAGCGTGAACGGACTGGCCAGTGGATTGGCAAGGATGGTCTGCATTTCCGCCCCCGACAGTCCCAGCGCCGCGCCCACGCATATGGCCATCAGGGCATAGGGCAGGCGTATCTGCCAGACAATCACGCTTTCCCCCGCGGGTGCGTCATGCGGATGCAGCACGATATGCACCAGCCGCGCCGGGGAAAGGCCCGATGGCCCCAGCGCGAAATCGAGCGTCACGGAACAGGCGATCAGGAACACGATGACCGCGATGACCGCCATGCGACGTCGCAGCATCGCGCGATACCGGGCATGGATATCGCCCGCCGCCAGCGCGCGTTGCGTGACGGGGGCGGGGGAAAGGCTGTTCATATGGTCAGGGCCCGCCTTATGGCGTGATCCAGAAGGTGCCTTCCCGCGGGACCGGCAGGAAACGCCCGTAAAGCTCTTTTTCGGTCCTGTCGGGGTCAAGGTCGGCAAACAGGTCGGGGTGGAACCATTTGGCCATCACCTCCACCGCCAGGATATTGTAGGGGGAGTCATAAAATGCGTGCCACAGGCCATGGGCATGCCCGCCCGTGACGGCACGCAGCGTGGAAATGCCCGGACGTTCCTCCACTGTCCTGAGCGAACTGCGTGCGAGGTCGGGGGAAACCTCCGCCCCCATCCGCAGGCCCGGTCCCGCTGCCCTGGGGCCTTTCGTGCCATCGGCGATATAGATGTCGGGGTCCGAGGCGATGACCTTTTCCAGGGCGATATCGCCGATATAGCCGGGAAGCAGGGGGGCTGCGATGTTGCGCCCGCCCGCCGCCTCGATAAAGGCGCCCATGTTGCCCTTGCCCGCCGTGTGGCAGCAGCTTTCGCGCATGGCCGCCAGCATTTCGATGAACACCGTGGGCCGCTGTTCCATCGGGACTTTGGCAATGGCCTGCGTCACGCGGTCCAGATGCGACTGATAGAAGGTGATGTAGTCCTGCGCTTCGGCCTGACGGTTCAGGACCGTGCCCAGGATGCGCATGGATGGCACGGTATCATGCAGGGGGTTCGCGCGGAAATCGACAAAGACCACAGGTACGTGCGCCGCCTGCAACTGGCTGACCAGTTCGCTGGAGGCGCCGGGGCCATGGCCGGAAATCGTCAGGATCGCAAGGTCGGGACGCAGGTCCAGCACCTTTTCCGGGCTGATGGTGTCCGCCGTGGTCTTGCCGATCAGCGCCACCTTCGCCGCCGCCGGGAAACGCGCGACATACTGGTCATAGCTCTGGGTATCGGCGGTGCGGAACTCCCCCTGCCATCCGACAATCCGGTCGAACAGGTGTTCACGTTCCAGCGGGGCAAGGGCGTATATCAGGCGCCCTTCGCCAAGGACGATCCGGTGCACGTCGTGCGGGATTTCGACCGTGCGCCCCGCCATGTCCGTAATGGTGGCCGCATGCGCGCCAGCGGCGACGCACGTGCCATCCAGCAGCGGAGCGCCCAGTAACGGCATGACGGTGAAAAGGGCCGTCACCAGATGCCTGCACCGATGGAAGGTTCGTTTCATGCCGTTTTCCCCGCCTTGCATTGTCCCCATGCCGGCGTGCGGGACAGGGAATTCGGAAGCAGGGTCGGGTGATAATGATAATTGTTATCATTGTCAATTTGGACGGGATGCCGGCTCCCGCCCTTCCCGTGGTCGTGATGCTGCCGTTATCAGAACAGGCTGTGCAGATTTTAGGCCGCTCCCGCCCCCTCGGAAATCGTGGCCGCCGTGGTAGAAGGGCTGCTGTCATTGCGTTTCCGGACAGAGATGGCATCACCATGACGGACCACGACAACAAGACTTGCGGGACAGATGGCTGAGATGACCGATCATGAAAAGACCGGGGGCATGAGGCACGCGGCGCGTGGCGCGGGCGGGATGCTCGACCGGTATTTTGACATCACGCGGCGGGGGTCGACCCTGCTGCGTGAAATCGTGGCCGGTATCACCACCTTTGGCGCGGTTGCGTATATCATGGCGGTCAATCCGGCCATCCTGTCGATGGCGGGGCTGGATCACCATGACATGATCATGACCACGATCGCGGCATCGGTCTGTGGCACGCTGCTGATGGCCCTGATGGCCAACCTGCCGATTGCGTTGGCCCCGGCGATGAGCAGCAACATCATTTTCGCGCAGGTCGTCGTGATGCATATGGGCATCAGTCCCGCCGTGGCCTTTGCGATGGTGTTCCTGGGGGGCGCTGTTTTCGTGCTGCTGGCGCTGACATCGTGGCGGCAGAAGATCGTCAGCGGCTTTCCCGATCCGGTGATCTGCGGCATCCGATGCGCAATCGGGGCGTTCATCGTCAGGATCGGCCTGACGACGGGTGGGCTGGTCGTGCCGTCGCATGACGGGTTCGCCTTTGGCCTGCTGGCGCAGCCTGCGGTGGAACTCGCCCTTGGCGGGCTGGCGCTGGCGATGGTGCTGTCCTATGTGCGGGTTCCCGCGGCGATGCTGCTGTCGATCGTGGCCATCACCATCGCGGGCCTGTTCGTGCATGGCGCCGATGGCCGGTTGCTGACGCGCCTGCCCGCGCATGTATCGGACTGGCCGCATTATCCGTATCACATGCTGTTCACGTTCGATTTCCACGGGTTTGCCGCGAACATCCTCGTCCTTTTTCCCGTGGCCCTCTATTTTTTCCTCAGCGATTTTTTCGATGCGACAGGCACGATGATGGCCGTCACCCAGCGCGCGACGCAGGGCCGCGACGGGACGCCCCTGCCACTTGGTCGCGCGGCGTTCTGCGCGGATGGCGCGGCCAGCGTGATTGGCGCCACGCTGGGGACCAGCACGGTCTCGGCCTATCTGGAATCCCTTGTCGGGGTGGAGGCGGGCGGCCGCACCGGCCTTTGCGCGGTGGTGGTGGCGGCGCTGTTCGCGGTTTCTGCGTTCTTCTGGCCGCTGATTACCGCCATACCCGCCGTCGCCACGGCGCCTGTCCTGATTGTCGTGGGGCTGGGAATGCTTTCCACCCTGGCGTCGCCGCAGACGCTGGCGCTGGAGGAACTGATGTCCCCACTGCTGATGGTGGTGATTACCCTGATGACCGGAAATTTCATGTTGGCGCTGGCCTGTGGGCTGCTGCTGCATACAATGCTGGTCATCGGGCGGCGGCGCTGGCGGCAGCTGACGCCCATGCTCGTGGGGCTGGATATCGTCTTTGTCGTCTTCCTGCTTCTTGAAAGCCGCATGCAGGCGTAACGCGTGCCGCCTCAGCCTTCGTCCCCGGCCATGAAGCCATGCGAGCGCAGAAGGTGGGAGGTCGCGTACCATGCCTCCTTCGCCGCGTCCCGGTTGTCGCACGTTTCCGCCTGGACCATCGCGCCGTCCAGCAGCATGCACAGGGTCCGTCCCAGCATCGTGGCGGTTTCGATCTCCATCCCGCCGGATTGCAGCAGATGGCTGAACGCGCTGCACATGCTGTCCTTCTGCGCCTGGAGCAGGTGCGTGATCTCGTCATGGCGGCGGCGGTATTCGGCCGCCGCGTGCATGAACATGCAGCCGTGGAAATCATCGCCATGGAACAGCGCGTCGTACCAGTCGAAAATGGCGCGGATCTTCGCCAGCGGTGTTGTCTGTTGGTTGATCGCCTGCGCCAGTTCATCCTCGACATCGTGGATGTGGGTGGCGATCGCCTCGGACACCAGTACGTCCTTGCTGGGGAAATGGCGAAAGACCGTGGCCTTGGTCACGCCTGCGCGGGTGCGGATCGTATCCACGCTGACCGTCTGGTAGCCGACGCGGTTGAACAGCCAGCGTGCCGCCTGCAGGACCTTGGTGCGCTTTCCCTGCCGGGAGCCATCGGAATAAGCGGTGGTGGGCATGAACGGTTATGCCTTGCATGTATTTGTTGCATTGCAAAGCTATCTTTATAAAGCATCTTTCGCAATTTGGTAGCTTATTTTGTGCCTCCTGCCTGTTCCATGGCGGGCCTCCCCACCCGGCGCCGGACGATCGGACGGGATGGGGGCAGGGGGCATATGCAAAAGGAAAGCTTTATTTTACTTTCCGAACAAAATGGAGCGTGCCAGTAATTGGGGGCCTGTCGCCGTCCGGTTTCTGGTGGAGCCTGTTCCCTGAATGGAAAGAATTTGACCTGATGCTTCCCTTTCTGCGCCGTTCCCGTCGTTTTCTCCATAATGCCTGCAGCTCCATGGCGCTGCTCGCGGCGTTGTGTGGCCCGGCAGTCGCCGCCACGTCGTCCGCGCCGCTGATGCCGCAGCCCCGCGCCATCACGCTGTCGGGGCAGGATATTCCGGTTTCCGGCGGGGTTCGCATCGAATGGGCCGGCAAGCCCACCCCCATGCTGCGTCGGGCGGGAGAACGCTTTTCCGCGCGCCTCGCCATGCTCGCGGGGCGTCCCGCGCCCGGCGTGGCGCCGGTCGTGCTGCATATTTCCAGCCAGCCCGATCCGACGTATCTGAGTGTTCAGGAACGTGAGCATTACACCCTTGGCGTTGCCGCGAACGGGGGCATCCATCTGGATGCGGATGGTCCGGCTGGCGTGCTGCATGGCCTGGCGACCCTGCTGCAGCTGGTCGCGCTGACGCAGCAGGGGCCGGTCCTGCATGAAGCCAGCATCGACGATGCCCCGCGCTTTGCATGGCGTGGGGTGATGCTGGACGTGTCGCGCCATTTCATGTCGGTGGAAACGGTCAAGCGCCAGCTCGACGCCATGGAACTGACCAAGCTCAATGTCCTGCACTGGCATCTGAGTGATGGCACGGGTTTCCGCGTCGAAAGCCGGCGCTTCCCCCGCCTGCAGCGCGTGGGGGGGCATAACCAGTATTACACGCAGGCGCAGGTGAGTCAGGTCGTGGCCTATGCCGCCGATCGCGGCATCCGCATCGTGCCGGAATTCGACGTGCCCGGCCATGCGCTGTCGCTTCTGGAGGCCTATCCCGAACTGGCGGCCCAGCACGTGCCTTCCGAAGAGGAACGCAAGTACCCGTGCACGATCACCATCAATCAGGTCAGGACCGATGCGAACTGCAACAAGGTCTATAACCTGAACAATGCGGCGTTCGATCCGACAAAGCCGCAGACGCTGCGTTTCATAAGTGCGCTGTACGAGGAAATGGGACACCTGTTCCCCGACCGGTATTTCCATTCCGGTGGGGATGAGGTCGCAAGCCGGCAATGGAACGACAATCCCGCCATCGTGGCCTACATGAAGCAGCATGGTTTTGCCGACGCGCCCGCGTTGCAGGCCGCCTTTACCGCGCAGATCGAACATGCCCTTGCCCGGCAGGGCAAGATCATGATGGGCTGGGACGAAGTCAGCGAGGCCCCGATCCCCTCCAACGTCGTGGTCGAGGCCTGGCGCGGTTCGAAATGGGTCCAGTCGGCGACGGCGGCGGGGCATCCGGTTGTCGTCTCTTCCGGCTATTACCTCGATCTGCTGACGCCTGCCGCGACACATTATCAGGTCGATCCCATCGATCCCAAGGCCGTGGGCCTGCCACAGGACGCGCTTGGCAAGGGACATGGCAGGCATAGGCCGGCGGCCGACGCCTTTGCGCTGGATCCGGACGCGAAGCCACTGGATGCGGCGCAGCGGCAGCTCGTGCTGGGGGGGGAGGCACCGTTGTGGAGCGAACTCGTCTCGGACGAGATGGTCGATGCCCGCATGTGGCCACGTTCGGCGGCGATTGCCGAACGGTTCTGGTCCGATGCCTCCGTGCGCGATGTGGCGGATATGGAAAGGCGCCTGCCGCTGATCGAACACGAACTGGAGGCAACCGGCCTGCAGGCGCGCGTGCATGAAAAGGAAATGATCGCGCGCCTGACGCCACAGAATGTAACCCCGTTGACGGTACTGACATCCGTGACAAGCCCGGTGCGCAATTACGCCCTGAACCGCCTGGCCTCGCGCAGTGGCGACGCCATGCTGAACGCGCCTGTCGCGATTGCCGCCCCCGACAGTTTCGACGCGATTGCATTTAACGCCATGGCGGCGCGCTATGCCGCGGGGGAAAAGGAACTGGCAGTCCCCATGAGGGAGATGCTGCGGCGGTATGTGGCGAATGATGCGGCCTATGCCACGGTCGCGACGACGCCGCTTCTTCAGGATGCGCGTCCCGTGTCGCAGCAACTGGCGGAAGTGGCGACGGTGGGGCTGGAAGCCCTCCGCAAGCATAAGGGGCATGGCCACCACTGGCACAGGCGTGTCAACAGGGTGCTTGCGGTGCAGGATGCCACCTTTGCCGCATGTGCCACCAGCGTGGTGGCCCGTGCGCGCCCGCAGCCGCCATCGGGCCTGCTGATCGATATCGTGCCGGGTGTCCATGCCCTCGTCAATCATGCGCACTGAAGCCACGCGACGACAGTATTCAATGCGATGCAGGGAAAGGATGGCTTCATGCGGCTGACACGCAGGGCGATGTGGAAGGGGGGCATGGCCCTGTGTGGCGGTGCATTGTTGAAAGGTCGGCCGGCTGGCGCGAAAACGCCAGATTGCGCTGGCGACAGTCTTCATTCCGTCCAGACAGGCTTTGAATGCCTGCGTTCGGACCGTTACGAAATCCTGCGCGGGCGCAAGGTCGGGCTGGTGGCCAATCCGACCAGCGTGGGCAGGAACCTGCACCATATCGCCGATATCATGCATGCGGACGCGGGTTTTGACCTGCATGCCATTTTCGGGCCTGAACACGGCTTTCGCGGGTCCGCCCCGGCGGGCCAGTCAGAGGCCCCGACCCGTGATCCGCATACCGGCGTCATGGTCTATGACATCTATAACATTGCGGGGGCGCGGCTTGATTCCATCCTGCGGGCTTCTGGCATCGATCTTATGGTTTTCGACATCCAGGATGTGGGGTCGCGTTTTTATACTTATATATCGACGCTTTACGATACAATCTGCGCATGTGCGCGGCTGGGGATCGATTATGTCGTGCTGGACCGTCCCAATCCCGTTTCGGGACAACGGGTGGAAGGTCCTGTCCTTGACCCGCATTTTGCGTCCTTTGTCGGCAGGCAGGCCATTCCCATACGGCACGGCATGACGGTCTGTGAAATTGCAGGCCTGTTCAACGAATGTTTCGTCCCCTCTGTCGCGGGGCGGTCGGTGCGCCTGCGGCATGTGGCCATGAAGGGCTGGCGCCGGGACCTGTTTTTCGACCAGACGGACCTGCCCTGGATTCCGCCCAGTCCCAATATGCCGACATTGCAGACGGCGATTGCCTATTCCGGGACCTGTCTGTTCGAGGGAACGAACATGTCCGTGGGGCGTGGGACGGCGATGCCCTTCCTGTATCTGGGGACGCCGGACCTGGATGCCGCGGCATGGCGCGACAGGCTGGAGGCAGCGAACCTGCCGGGTGTCGCGTTCCGCGATGTTGCGTTTTCCCCTTCGGCTTTTGTCGACAAGGGGAAAATGGATCATGGGGTGCAGATCGTCATTACCGACAGGGACCGCTTTGAATCGGTCAGGACCGGTGTCACGCTGATTTCCACGTTGCGCGGCCTGCTGCCGGCCCTGCCGTGGGGCGGGAACAGTCGGACGTTCGACCTGCTTGCCGGGACCGATACCCTTCGTCACCAGCTTGATCAGGGGATCGGGCCTGACGCCATTGTCCAGTCATGGCAGGACGGGCTGGCGCGTTTCGGGGCCCTGCGCAACAAATACCTGCTTTATGGCTGATGCTGGCTATTCACTGAACAGGAACTGGCGCGTGGCGATCCCGGCCGCGCCGGTGGCCCAGTCCGTGCGCCGCGTTTCGCGCAGGGTAAGGGTCGTTTCCCAATCCGGGCGCGGCATGACGTGCGTTTCCATCGTCTGGCGCAGGACCGCGCCAAAGACTCCTTCGCGAAAGGGCTGGTCCAGCATGACCACGACCTGGCTGGGATCAAACAGCTGGACAAGCTGCGCCACGGCAAGTCCCATCGCGCCGCCGGCAATATGAAGGATGCGCAGGGCATCGGCATGGCCGTCCCGCGCCAGCAGTTCAAGTTCGGCGGGCGAACCCGGCAGGTCGCGCTGCTGCGCCATGGAACGTATGGCCTGGAGCGAGGAGACCGTATCAAGGCATCCGCGCTTGCCACAGCTGCACGGACGCTCCGTCTCTTTCCCGTCAGGCCAGAATACCGTCGTGTGGGAGATTTCGCCCGCACCGCCGTGAAAGCCACGATGCAGCTTTCCATCGACGATATGGGCGCATCCAATGCCCCCGTCGCCCACGATGATCATGCTGAAATCGGGACAGTCGCGCAATATTCCAAACAGGTGTTCGCCCTGTACCAGCGCGTTGGCGTCGTTTTCCGCGAAAACCGGCACCTTCAGCCGTTCCCTGAGTGGGGTGACAATGTCGATGTCCCGCCATCCCAGTGCGGTCGAACGCAGGCATACGCGCCGGTCCAGCGCGACAAATCCCGGAATTGCGATGCCGACACCGCCAAGCGGGCCTGCCCGGTCACCGGCCCGTGCCAGCAGCGTTTCGATGCCGCTGGCGATATGATCGACACAGGTATCGGGATCAGGGATGCGGGGAAAATCCATCTGGGCCAGAATTTCGCCGTGCAGGTCCGTCAGCAGGATCTGCGCCGGATCGGACTGCAGCGAAACCCCCGCGAAACAGGCGGAGATGGCATTCAGCCCCAGCAGGATGGCCGGGCGTCCCTGCCCGAAGACCAGTTCACGTTCGGAAAGGATGTTGCGATCCAGCAGTTCGCGCGTCAGGGTCGAGACGGTCGCCTTGCTCAGCCCGGTAATTTCCACCAGTTGCGTTCTACTGATATTGCCCATCATGCTGATGGCGCGAAGTACCCGGTATTGTCCAGACGTAAACATTCGTGCCCTGATCCAGTATCTGCGATCTTTGTTTTCAATTGATACGTACCCGAAAGACAATTAGTATGAAAGTAGAACTTAGTGAGTTGACTGAATGATCCCGCGTGCTTTTTCCGGGGCATGTCCTGTCCGTGACGTGCCATGCCCGTTTCTGGACCTGTCTGCCATATGCAGGTGCGGGAGTGATGTCGCGTGATACTGTGTGCGGATATTGGCGGTTCCTATATCGATTTTGCGCAGGCTGACGCAAAGCATGAGCTGTCGCACCGAAAGCGCACGCCGACGCCCACCACGGATCTGGAACGGTTTGTGTCGGCAATGAATGACATGACCGCCGGTTACGACGCGGCGATGCCACTGCATATTGCAATCGCGGGCGTCTGCGCGCCGCGCAGCGGCCAGACGCGCACTGCCAACATTCCCTGCGTCAATGGCGTGCCCCTGCGGCGGCTTCTGGCTGAACGGTTGGGACGTCGCGTGCTTGTCGCCAATGACGCGCACTGCTTCGCCCTGAGCGAGGCCATGCAGGGCGCGGGCGCCGGACATGACATTGTTTTCGGGATCATCCTGGGGACAGGCGTTGGCGGGGGCCTGATCATCGATGGGCGTCCCGTGATCGGGCCGGGAGGACTGGGTGGCGAGTGGGGACACGGTCCCTTCATACCCGAAGCCACCGGGCCGGGCAGCATTCCCGCGCTGCCATGCCAGTGCGGGCAGCGTGGATGTCTGGATACGATTGGTGGCGCGCGCGGGATCGAGCGTCTGCATCATCATCTGGGTGGCGGGGAACTGCATGCCCGTTCCCTTCTTGCGCAGTGGCGGGAGGGAGATGGGGCGGCACGACGGACGGTGGATGTCTGGCTGGATCGCATGTCCGCGGGGCTTGCGATGGTTGCGAACGTGACGGGGGCCTCCATCATGCCGGTGGGCGGGGGGCTGGCGCATCAGGTGGCCCTGATTGAAGCACTGGACCGCAAGGTCCGTGACCGTATCCTGCGCCATCAGGGAAATCCGCTTGTCGTGCCGGGTCATCTGCCGGGGGAGTCAGGGTTGATCGGGGCTTCGTGGCTGAAAGACTGAATGGCTGTCTGAAGGCGGCCACCTGATATAAAAATGACAGAAGTTTTTGGTGAAGCTTTTTGCAAAAAGCTTCGAAGAACGTTACCTTTTTGAAAAAAAAGGCAACATCCAAAAACGTTTATAATTTCAGGGTATTATCAGGTCGATTTTTCCAGGCGGATTCTGAGGGAACGATCCTTTACAGGATCGGGCAGCGACGGTTTTATCGTCGGCATGCCCGCCGGCTGTCCGATCTGTCGCGGGATGCGGCTTGCGGGCCAGATGGCCAGCCCGGTTGAAAGGGGGGGCGGACGCCGGGAATCGAACCCGCAATGTTCGGCAGGTTGCCACTTTCAGGGCTGATGGGGCTGTCGTCAGCGTGATGTGGTGATCCGGCCGATCCCTGCGCAAAATGCGGGGTTGCATGCGCAGACACGAAATCTATCAAATTAAAACAGTCGCTTATTTCAGAGATTCTCCGGCTTTTTGGCCTGTCCCTCGCAAGGTCGGTAAAAGGCACGCCTCACCCAATACTTTGTTTTTGTGGCTGAACTATCATTGGATGGTTTCCGAACTATTGCGTCCACCCGGATTGCCCGGCATTATCCGTTAACAGAAGAAAACGTTTGTTTCGTCACTTCAATGACATCAATGCAGGGCATCACGTTCATGAACGTTTCGTCTCGTTATCAACCCTTCTGTTTCCGGGCATGTATGGCGGTTGGTCCTGCTGGTGAAGACGGCGTGGCCATGACCGGCATCGGGAATGCAGGCGTCCTGTCGCATTGCGTTGTCATGTCTCGTGCATGCGGATGATCGGGGCGTCATCAATGGTGCGACGGTATTGTATGTGTCGGCACCGGTCGCGACCTGCGGCCGGATTTCCAACGCTGGCGCTGCGTCTGTGCTGGCGTTGTCCGGATTGCCACAATGCCGGGTCGGTACCAGCATGTCATGAGGGACGGTAACTGCAATGCCGGTTGGGAAAATATTCTGTCTCCCCTATGGAAAAATCGTGACCGGGCCTTCCTGCATTCCGTCCGGTATCGCGCCGGGCTCCCATTATCGAGTTGCCATCATGAATGGGATGCATCCGTCAAAGATGTCGCGTCACGGGATGGATGACATGAATGCGGACGGCGAAGCTGCCGGGTCGAAAGGGGCGTGGTCCATCAGGGATGTCCGTCTGGCCGGTCCCGTCCATGACGTGTCTGCCGCCATGGGGTTTGTTTCGGTCGGTTTCTGATCATTGCCTGTCATCGTGGCGGTGTCTTTCGGGCCATCGCTGCGATTGTCGGGTCAGGGAGGCTCCATTGTCCGCACCATATCCTGAAAGTCCTGCCGGAACATATGGCTGGCGGCCCATCGTCATTATTGCCAGCCTGTTTTTCATTATCGGTTTCGTGACGTGGCTTAACGGTCCCCTGATCACCTTCGTGCAGGTGGCGTTTGACCTCAGCACCGTCAGCGCATTCCTTGTCCCCATGTGTTTCTACTTTTCCTATCTGCTGTTTCCCGTGCCTGCGACCATGCTGGCGCAGCGGACGGGACTGCGGGGCGGTCTGGTCATCGCGCTGGTGATCCTGTCCGCCGGGATCGCGATCTTTGGCGAATGCGTCAGCGTGCGATGGTATCCGGGGGCATTGGGGGGCCTGTTTGTCATCGGGGCGGGGCTGTCGCTGCTGCAGGTCACGATCAATCCCTATGTGACGCTTCTCGGGCCGCCGCAAAAGGCAGCGCAGCGTATCGCCATCATGGGGGTCGCGAACAAGCTGGCGGGAATTGTGGCCCCCATCGTCCTTGCCCTGCTGGTCATGCGCAACATCAATGACATCGCGCTCAGGGTAAAGGCCGCCCCGGATGCCGGCGCCCGTGATCACATCCTGGACCAGTTCGCCCATGCGGTGCAGGCACCCTATCTGATCATGGCGCTGATACTGCTGGTGACCGCCGTGGGGCTGGCGCGCTCTTCACTGCCGGAAATAGATATTTCCACGCCTGAAGAAGAGGATGCGGTGGCAGAGGAAAAAGACCCGAAACGCGGCCCGGCATATCTGTGGTTCGGCGTGGCGTGCATGTTCCTTTATGTCGGGACGGAAGTCATGGCGGGTGACGCCATTGGCGCATATGGAGCAAGTCTTGGTCTGCCGCTTGACCAGACGAAGTTCTTTACCTCGCTGACCCTTGCGGCGATGATGTGTGGCTACATACTGGGCATGTTTCTGGTGCCGCGCGTCTTTTCGCAGGAACGTTATCTAGGGCTGTCGGCGGGATGCGGGCTGGTGCTGTGCGCGCTGACATGGCTGACGCATGGCTATGTTTCGGTCATGTGCGTCGCCCTGTTCGGTTTTGCCAATGCCATGATACTTCCCGCCCTCTTTCCCATCGTGATCCGCGAAGTGAAGGAACGCAGCGCCCAGGCGACCGCAATGCTGGTCATGGCATTTTCAGGCGGGGCGGTGCTGCCACAGATATTCGTGCAGACCATGCCGTTTCTGGGTGTGCAGAATGCCTTTGTCGCGCTGATGGCGCCATCCTATGGCCTGATAATCCTGTATGACATCATGATCCAGCGTCGGGGCCGGTCGCGTCCGGCACCGGTGATGATGGTCGAAAGCTGATGTCCTATCGCGGCCTGTACATATATCCGTGGGATATTTCGGAGCAGGGGGACCTGCCCGGCTTTGCCACGGAAATGCGGGCAATCGGGGTCAATACGCTATGCATTGCCTCGGCCTATCATGCGGGAAAGTTCCTGCGTCCTCACGGCAGGGGGGGGAAGGTGTTCTTTCCCCAGGACGGGGCGGTCTATCTGCCGACGCGGCCCGAAACATACGGGACGATCCGTCCCATCATGGCGCGGCAGGGCCTTGGCGCCGATGCAATGCGGGTCCTGCGCGCGCATGGGCTGAACCTGTCGGCGTGGACCGTGCTTTTCCATAATACCGCGCTGGGCGCGCGCTATCCGCAGTTTGCCTGCCACAATGCGTTTGGCGACTGTTATCCCTACAGCCTGTGCCCGTCCCATCGGGAGGTTCGCGCCTATGGGGTATCGCTGTGTCGCGATATCGCCGCGCATCCGCATATTGACGGCCTTGTTCTCGAGACCCCGGGATGGCAGCCGTTCCATCATGGTTTCCATCATGAAATGAGCCTCCTGTCGCCCAACCCATGGTCCGATACCCTTCTGGGGCTGTGTTTCTGTGGGGCATGCGTCGCGGGCGCGACAGGGGCGGGGATTGGCGCATGCGGCGTGCGACAGCGTGTGCGCGAACATCTGTCGGCCTATTTCGCGCGTCGTGGCGACGGCACGGCGGCCGAAGGCCATGACCGCCTGATGCATGCCGTGCTGTTTGATGACGACCTGCGGGCGTTCCTGCGCTGGCGCTGTGGGCAGGTGACCTCCCTTGTGGCGGAAATCCGTCAGGCCATTTCACCTGACGTCAGCGTGCATGCCATCCCCTCGGTCCAGGCCAGCCCCGTTCAGGCATGGGTGGAGGGCACCGACCTTGCCGCGCTGGCGGGGGCATGTGACGGGCTGGAGGTATGCCTGTATGGCGCCGATACGCGCGCCCTGCTGTCGCGGTTCGAGGATGTGCGCGACATCGTGCCGGATCAGGATTCCCTTCGCGCCGTCCTGCGCCCCGCCGCGTGCGATTTCAGCGACGCCGCGTCGTTTGGCGCCCAGGTCGACGCGCTGGCGCGGCGCGGCGTGCGCGATTTCGCCTTTTACAATTTCGGTCACCTGCGCCGGGAAAACATCAACTGGATAGGTCAGGCACTCGATGACCTGCCCGCCCCGGACAGGGCGGGCATCGTGACATCGATGCACTGAAACTGGAGAATGTCATGAAGGTTGTCATCTGTCCGACCGCCGAACATACAACCGCGTTGACGGCGCGCGTCATTGAAAGGGCCGTGCGCCAGAAACCGGATATCGTGCTGGGCCTTGCGACCGGCCGCACGATGGAGGCCGTGTATGCCCATCTGGTGACTGCGCACAGGCAGGCAGGACTGGATTTCGAACGGTGCCGGACATTCAATCTTGACGAATATGCCGGCATTGCCCCGTCCTCGGCCCGTTCCTATCGCACCTATATGGATGAACACCTGTTTTCGCGGGTCAACATCGTCCACAGCGCGACCCATGTCCCCGATGGAAGTGCCGATGACATCGCGGCGCAGTGCGCGGGATACGAAGATGCGATCCGCGCCAGCGGCGGCGTGGGGCTTCAGCTTCTGGGCCTGGGGGAAAATGGCCATATCGGGTTCAATGAACCCTTTTCCGCCTTTACGTCGCGGACGCGGCTCGTGACCCTTGATCCTGCCACGCGACAGCAGAATGTCGGCATGTTCGACGATGACCTGACGCAGGTTCCCTATCACGCCATTACGATGGGAATTGCGACGATCCTCGATGCCCGTCGCACGGTCATGGTCGTGAACGGACAGGCCAAGGCCGAAATGCTGGCGCGCGTGATCGAGGGACCGATGACCGCCAGCATCAGCGCCACCGCCCTGCAGATGCATGCCGACTGCCTGATCATCGCGGACGAGGCCGCGGCGGGCGCGCTTTCGCGGCGTGCGTATATTACGCACCTGATGCAGCATGACCCGGAACTCAGGGCGCTTTTGTCCTGATGCGGATGGCGGGGCGGGCTGGTATCCCCCGAGGACAGGATAACGTTATGAACGATGCAATTCTGGCGGTGGATGGCGGGGGAACGCGGACCCGCGCCGTCGTTGTCGCGCGCGATGGCCATGTCATCGAACGCCGCCATGCGGGTGGCAGCAATCCCTATGACAAGGCGGACTGGGCGGAAACGCTGCGCGGGCTCCTGCACGGTATCGGGTCGCGTCCCCTGCGGGCGGCGACGGTCGGCCTTGCGGGATACAGCGCGTTGAGGCCGTCGTCGCGCATGCAGGAAGAGGTCATTCGCCAGGCCCTTGGCCCGGATATCACCATCATGATGTGTCCGGACGTGGAAATCGCCTGTATTGGCGCATTCGCCGATGGGCCGGGCATTCTGGCCCTGGCGGGAACCGGGTCGGTGATATGGGCAGACGACCACCAGAATCCGCCGCTACGGATCGGTGGCTGGGGCTTCATGCTGGGGGACGAGGGAAGCGGATACTGGATCGGGCGCATCGCGCTGGGCCGGGTTGTCCATTTCATCGATACCCGCCATCCGGGCGAAGCGGCGTTCGCGCGCAGCATATTGCAGGCGCTGGACCTGCCGGCCGATCCGGATATCGCGGGGGAGGCGCTGCTGGAATGGCAGCGGGTACAGGCGCATCCGCGCTCGGCGATTGCGTCGTTGGCGCATGTGGTTGACCGTCTGGCCGATGAGGGCTGCGTGGAGGCCACGCGCATTCTGGTGCGGGCGGCGCGTTTCCTGTCGTCACAGGTCAGGACCGCGCGCACGCGCCTGCAGCGCCCCCTGCCATGGAGCCATAGCGGCAGCGTGTTCCACAGCCGCACTGTGGTCGAAACCGTGACGCGCTTCCTGGACGAGGCCCCGCAGCCACCGCAGTTTTCGGCCATTGGCGGCGGCGCCATGCGGGCCGCGCGACTTGCGGGATGGGATATCGACCCTTCGTGGCTGGCGCGGCTTCGCCATGGCCTGTCGTGTGACTGACGGGAATGTGATATGAATGGCGGACGGGATTCATGATCGGACGTAACCTATGAACATCAGTGGCCAGCTTGTCCTTGAGGATCGGATTGTCAGCGCGTCGATGTCCTTTGATGCGATGATCGGCGAAATCACGCCACAGGCCGATATGCCGGAACGCTATATCCTGCCGGGGTTCATCGACGGTCATGTCCATGGCGGCGATGGCGCGGATACGATGGATGGGGTGGACGCCATCCATCGCCTGTCACGCTTTCACCTCTCCCACGGCACCACGACCATCCTGCCGACCACCATTACGCGCCCGTGGGCCGACGTGATGGACGCCCTGCATGCCGTGGCGGAGGTCTGGCGCACCGGGATCCCGGACGGCCCGCAGGTCCATGGCGCGCATCTGGAGGGACCGTTCGTCAGTCCCCACCGTCTGGGCGCGCAGCCACCCTTCGCCATTGCCCCGGACCCGTTCCATGTGGAGCAAGCCCTTTCCACCGGCGTGGTGCGGGTTGTCACCCTTGCCCCCGAACTGGAGCATGCCGAAACCGCCATGGAGGCGTTCGCCGGGGCGGGCGTGCGGGTAAGCCTGGGGCATACAGTAACGGATTACGAGGGCGCGGAACGCGCGATCTGTCGCATCTGTGCCGCGGGGGGCGTGGCGGGTGCCACCCACCTGTTCAACGCCATGGCCCCGATCGAAAGCCGCAGGCCCGGCCCGGTGACCGCCCTGATGTGTAGTGATGCCGCCTATGCCGAGATGATTTTTGACACCCACCATGTCCATCCCGCGACGTTCCGCCTGGCGCATCGCGTCATGGGGGCGCGGCTGCTTTTCGTAACCGACGCCATGCGGGGCACCGGCGGGGGTGACGGGATCAGCCAGTTGGGGGGGCAGACCGTGCATATCCACAACGGGGTCGCGCGTCTGGAGAACGGATCGCTGGCGGGCAGTGTGCTCACGCTTGACGTGGCGCTGCGCAACGCGGTGGATGCGGGCATGTCCCTGTCCGACGCCGCATCGCTGGTCAGCACCAATCCCGCCCGTTATCTGGGGCTGGAGGACCGGGGCGTCCTGGCGCCGGGCCGGCGCGCCGATTTCGTGGTCATGAATAATGCCCTGCGGATCGAGGAAGTCTGGGTCGGGGGAAAGCGCCTGCACTGAGTTGTGGCGGAAAATCGCGCATGTTTCCCCCTGCGTGACGCATTGATCCGGGAAGGTTCCGGTGAAAAGACTTCGAAACTGTCTGAAAATAAGCTGCTGATAAAAACGACAAAAGTTTTTGGGTGTCGCCTTTTTTCAAAAAGGCGACGTTCCTGTCATGCTTTTTTGAAAATTTCAGGATATTATCGGCCAGACTTTTAAATAGTCTTCTGTTTGTCAGCGTCTTTTGAAAAAAGGCCGTCCCCCGGAAACATCTGCTGTTTTCATCAGGGGCCTGCCCTGAGGCTCAGGAAAGGGTCGTGGAAGCGGCCGTAAGCTCCACCACGAAATCATACATGTCCCCGCGATAGGTGGAATAGGTGACATCCAGCACGCGGCCATCGGCCAGGAACGCGCGGCGTTCGATCCGGAGGATGGCGGCGTGCGGTTTGAGGTGCAGCCACTGTGCCTCCTGCTGGGTCGCCAGTCCCGCCCGCAGGCGTTGCAGGGCGCGGACCGCCACCAGCCCGCGCGCCCTGAAGGCGGCATAGAGCGAGTCCTGGACCATCGACGGATCAGGCAGGTCGCGCGCCGTCACGATGGCGGTTTCTATTGCCATGGGTTCGTCGTCGGCCGTCCGGATCCGTTTGAGCCGCGTGATCCGCGTGCCCGGCGCGATCCCCAGCGCCATGGCTTCGTCCGGGCCGGCCATGGCGTGCTGCCTGTCCAGCCAGTGCGAACCCGGCGTAAAGCCGCGCGCCCGCATGTCCTGGGAAAAGCCGCTCAGTTCCGAAAGAGGCTGGCTGAAACGGCCGGATACGAACGTGCCCGCGCCTGTTTTCTGGATCACGAGCCCATCCTGCACCAGCTTGCCCATGGCCTTGCGCACGGTCACGCGCGAAACTCCGGTCATGCTGGCCAGTTCCCGCTCGGCCGGGATGACGTCGCCCCGGCGCAGTTGCCCGCTGTCAATCATATGCCGCAGCCGCGCTTCGAGCTGGAGATAGAGCGGCATGCGGCTGTCGGGGTCGGGCTGGAGCGAGTCTGCAATCCGTGTACGAGGGCTCACCCGGTTCAGTCCCCGCTGGCGCCGGATGGATGAAGCTGTGCAAAGACGCCGCGCAGGTTGTCGTCATGTGTGCTGAGCAGGGTCTCGATCTGATCGGCGGGAATCCCCCAGCACAGCATGACCGCCCGCTTGACGTTGAAGTTCGCGGCCTGCAGCGTCGCCATGGCCTGCTGTTCCGTGCAGCCGGTCAGGCTGCGCACCATGCGGCAGGCGCGACGGCGTAGCTTGTCATTGACGACGCGCATATCCACCATCTGCCCGCGATAGGCATGGCCCATGCGGATCATCAGCGTGGTTGAAATCAGGTTCAGCGTCGCCTTCTGCGCGGTTCCCGCCTTCAGCCGCGTGGAGCCGGAGATGACCTCCATCCCCGTCACGACCGGTATGCCCACCTCCGCCATGTTCAGCAGCTGGCACGAAGGGTTGCACGCAATGCCGATCGTCAGGCTGCCGGCGGTGCGCGCCGCGCCGATGGCGGCACAGGTATAGGGGGTGCTGCCGCTTGCCGCGATGCCAAGGACCACGTCATTGGCGCAGGGATCGTGGGCCAGTATTTCCGCGCGGGCGACATCGTCGCGGTCCTCCGCCCCCTCGGCGGCCTGATAGACGGCGTCATTGCCGCCCGCCAGCAGCAGGATAAGCCGTTCGGGTTCCCAGCCAAAGGTCGGCAGCAGTTCCACGCCGTCCTGCATCCCGATGCGTCCGGATGTGCCCGCGCCGACATAAAACAGCCGGCCGCCCGCCATCAGGCGGGGCAGGGCTGCGGTCACGGCCTGTTCCATCCGGGGGACGGCCGCGCGGACGGCGGCGATGGCGCTCATCTGCGATTCGACAAGCGCGTCCAGCACGGAGGCGACGGGCCACAGGTCGACATCGGCATAGCGCGGGTCCTGCCCCTCGGTCAGGGTGGGAAAGGGGGGAAGGGCATCAAGGGTCATGGGGCGCGGGCTCCTGACAGGGAAGAAGGAGGGCGGATCAGGTTCGGGGCGACGCCAGCGCCAGGGCGGCCGCTGTCGCGACATCATGGCGCAGGCGGATGACATTGCCGTGCCCGTCGGGATGGACGCGGTTGGCAAGGATCAGGACATAGCTGTCGCTTTGCGGATCCAGCCAGAGCGAGGTGCCGGTAAAGCCCGTATGGCCGAAGGACCCGACCGGAAAATGATCCCCGCGAGGGGAGGAATAAGGGGTGGAGATATCCCAGCCCAGCCCGCGCAGGTCGGTCTTGTCCTGCGGCTGCTGCGGCGTCGTCATCATCATCAGCGTCTGCTGCTGCAGGGGAAAGGCGGAGGGGCGGCCGGCGCGGCGGTCAAGCAGGGCCTGCGCATAGACGCACATGTCCGCGGCGTTGGAAAACAGCCCCGCGTGTCCCGCAACCCCGCCCATGCGACGTGCGGACGGGTCATGCACCACCCCGCGCAGCATGTGCCCGTCATCGTCGAACTGGGTCGGCGCAATCTGTCCCTGCCATGAAGGGGGCGGCAGGAAGCGGGAGTGGCTCATGCCCAGCGGGGCCAGGATATAACGCGCGGCATAGGCATCCAGCGTCATGCCGGACAGTTTTTCGACCAGGAAGCCCAGCGTGAGGAAATTGATGTCGCTGTAGACGAAGCCGCTGCCGGGCGGGTGGGACGGGACGGTATCCATCACGCGCTGAAAGGCGGCGGTGCGGCCCTGCCATTTCTGCGTCAGGTCCAGATCGGGCCGCAGTCCCGAATAATGGGTCAGCAGATGCCGGATCGTGATGCCGCCTTTCCCCGCGGTCGCGAATTGCGGCAGGTAGCGCGATACGGGATCGTCGAGGTCAAGGCGCCCTTCCTCCCACAGCTGCATCACGCATGGCGCGGTTATGACGGCCTTGGTCAGGGAGGCCATGTCGAACACGGTATCCCACGTCATGGGCTCGGGCGTCGGGACGACGGCGCGCTGTCCATAGACGGCGCGGTGCACGACCTGCTGCCCATGTCCGATGGCGCAGACCACGCCGGGGGTCGCATGCGTCGCGACGGCCTGTCTGAGCAGGCGATCCACATCCGCCATGCCTGTTTTCATCTGCTGGCCACGGCCGGTGCGCGCGCAGGCCGTAAGGATGGCCGCCCCCCCAAGCGTGAGGACATGACGGCGGCGCGGATGTCGCGCGACAGGGAAAGCATGCATGGGCAAAGGGTCCGATGGCAGGGGAGGCATGCATATGCCTGATACAGAAGAAATACCATTGTGGTTATGGAATGACAATCCTGTCCCATGCCGCCCATCGCCTGCCTGTCGGGGCCGGGATGCGGATCTTGCTGAAATTCCTGTGATAAACAGGCGTGGTTTATTTTTTCATGGGATGGTTCCGTTTCGGAATGACAAAAAAAACGTTTCGGGGCAGGATGATCTGTGGCGTTCATATGGTATTGCTTTGGTCATATGACCCATGTTTCTGAAGTATGATGGAACCGGCATGTCTCCTGTCGATCTCGCGATTATCTGCATCTACTGCCTGACCCTGCCGTTCATCGCGTTCGCGCTGTCGGGACGACAGGATTCCGTTTCCGCGTATGTCGGCGGGGGACATGACCTGCCGTGGTGGGCGATCTGCCTGTCCCTTGTCGCGACGGAAACCTCCACCCTTACGGTCATCAGCATTCCCGGCATCGCCTATGGCGACGGCATGGTCTTTGTCGGGCTGGCAACGGGATATGTCGTGGGACGCGCGCTGGTGGCCTGGCTGTTCCTGCCGCATTACTTTTCGGGAAAGTTCAGCAGCGTCTATCAGTATCTGGGACAGCGTTTCGGTTCCTCGATGGAACGCACGGTGTCGGTCACCTTTCTCCTGATGCGCGTCCTTGCGGAGGGGATCAGGATGTTCGCGGGCATGCTGCCCGTGGCCGCCATCCTGGCCGCCATGCATTTCCCGCTGCCTGATTTCGTCGTGATGCTCCTCATCATGGGGCTGACGCTGTTCTATACGCTTTTTGGCGGCCTGCGGGCCGTGGTCTGGTCCGATGCCATACAGCTTGCGGTGTATGTGACGGGGGCGGCGGCCTGTGTCCTTCTGCTGTTCCATCACGAAACGGCGGGGCAGGCGCACATGCTGGCGCATTCCAACAGGTTTCACCTGTTCCAGCGTTCGTCGATGTTTTTCCTCAATCCCTATACCCCCTTCGCTGCGGTGCTGGGCGGGGCCATCATGTCGATGGCATCCCACGGGACGGACCAGCTGATGGTGCAGCGTGTCCTGGCGGCGCGGAACCTTGCCGATGCCCGCAAGGCGCTGATTGGCAGCGGGTTCATGGTCGGGATGCTGTTCGCGCTGCTCTCGCTGGTGGGGATCCTGTTGTGGGCGCACAATGATGGCCGGTCGCTGGCGGAGGTGGGGCTTCATGCGTCCGACGAGCTTTTCCCCGACTTTATCGTGCGCGGACTGCCGCAGGGGCTTGCCGGGTTGCTGATCGCAGGGCTGCTCAGCGCCACGATGGGGTCGTTGTCCGCGACGCTCAATTCGATGACAAGCGCGACATTGCTCGACTTTTCCGGACCGTGCGCCGATGCGGCACGGCGCCTGCGGCTGCGTCCGCTGGCGTTCGCGCGGCTGGTGACGCTGGGCTGGGCCGTGGTTCTTGTGCTGGCCGCCCTGGGTTTTTCACGCAGCCATGGCCCCGCGGTGGTATTCGGCCTTTCGGTCGCCGCCTGTTCCTATGGCGCGATGCTGGGGGCGTTCCTGTTCGCCATGTTCCTGCCGCGCGCAAAGGTCAGGGACGTGCTGCCCGCCTTTATCCTGACATTGCTGGGCGTCTGCGCCGTCATGATGTTCGTCCATCCCCGTGGGCATGCCATTGCCTTTACATGGCTTGTGCCGTTCGGGGTGGTCCTGATGTTTGCGCTGGGCATGCTTTCGCGCCAGTTGCGGCGGGTGCAGGGCTAAGACGCGGGGTACGCCGGTCCTGCCTTTTTTTTCGTGCTGTCATGTTTGTGAAGAGGGGAGGCGCCTGTATCTCTTTATTCTTCGCCAAGGTGGACTTTATTAATGTTCGCCCCAAGGAAACGTCCATGCCTGCATGGATGTAACAATAAAGAGCGGACACATTCATGGCCAAAATCAAGGTAAAAAATCCCGTTGTCGAAATGGACGGGGATGAAATGACGCGCATTATCTGGCATTTCATCAAGGAACGCCTGATACTGCCCTATCTGGATATCGACCTGAAATATTTCGACCTGGGGATCGTCCATCGTGACGAGACGGATGACCGCGTCACGGTCGAGGCGGCCGAGGCTGTCCGCCGGTATGGCGTGGGCGTCAAGTGCGCGACGATCACCCCGGACGAGGAGCGGGTCAAGGAATTCGGCCTTAAGAAAATGTGGCGCTCCCCCAACGGGACGATCCGCAATATCCTGGATGGCACCATTTTCCGCGAACCCATCATCTGTTCCAACGTGCCGCGCCTGGTGCCGCACTGGACCAGGCCGATCGTCATCGGGCGGCATGCCTATGGGGATATCTACCGCGCGGCCGAAACCCGCATCCCCGGTCCCGGCAAGGTCACGCTGCGTTATGTTCCCGCCGACGGCGGGGAGGAGCAGGTCCTTGACGTGCATGATTTCAAGGGGCCGGGCGTCGCGCTGGGCATGCACAATACCCGTGCCTCGATCGAGGGGTTTGCCCGCGCGTCGCTGTCCTATGGCCGTGACCGCAAGCTGCCGGTTTACCTTTCCACCAAGAACACGATCCTCAAGGCCTATGACGGCATGTTCAAGGATGTGTTCCAGGAGATCTATGACCGCGAATTCCGCGCGGATTTCGAAAAGCTGGGCCTGACGTACGAACATCGCCTGATTGACGACATGGTGGCCTGCGCCCTGAAATGGAGCGGCGGCTACGTCTGGGCGTGCAAGAACTATGACGGCGATGTAGAGAGCGATATCGTCGCGCAGGGTTTCGGCAGCCTTGGCCTGATGACCTCGGTCCTGCTGAACCCCACGGGCGACGTGGTGGAGGCGGAGGCCGCGCATGGCACCGTGACCCGCCATTTCCGCGAATATCAGAAGGGACGTCCGACCAGCACGAATCCCATCGCCTCCATCTTCGCATGGACGCGGGGTCTGGCCTATCGCGGGCGTTTCGACGACACCCCGGATGTCATCCATTTCGCCGAAACGCTGGAGCGCGTCTGCATTGAAACGGTCGAAGGCGGGGAAATGACCAAGGACCTCGCCCTTCTGGTGGGCAACGGCACCAAATGGCTGGATACGCAGCCATTTCTGGACGTGCTCGATGCCCGCCTGCGCAAGAAGCTGGGCTGATATCTCAAAACACGCGCCCCGCATGGCCCGGTATCCATGTGGGGCGTTCTATTTCCTGTCCCCCGATGCGTGGAGCGGTCGGGTGACGGCATGTTTATGCATGTCGATGGCTGCACACCCCTTTGTGGGCGGTCGTCGGCATGACCTGCTCCCTTTGCAACAACAGTCTGCTGTCATGTTTTTCGCACCCCGGTCATGGGGTGCGTGGACACGCATTCGCTACCTGCCCGGATGGGCGGGGAAGGGTGCTCGCACGGGCGTGTCCATCCAATTGCGAAAAATTATCATCCACCCATTGATAGTGAGAATTGTTCTCATATATAGTGAGCCGGACTCGCGGTAATGGATGGGTGTTTCATGTTTGTCTGCTCGTGCAACATGCTGACGGATACGGATGTCGATATGGCGGTAAACCAGGGGGCAACCCGTCCGAAGGAAGTTTATGCGGCAAAGGGGTGCAAGGCGCAGTGCGGCAACTGCGTTCCCGGCGTGCTGTGCCTGTTGCGCCGCGCGTTGCGTCAGGCGCGTGAGGGACAGGGCGCGGAGCTTGGTCTGCCGGGTGGCGTGGAAAATTCCCTGCCGGCCTGAGGGCGGATGGCGTCACGGCGCCTGCCCGTTTTCGCCACGCAGGGATAACGTCACAGGGATAACGCCAGCCAGCCCGAGGGGATGGCCGGCGCAGGCTTGGATCAGTCCTGTTCAGCGGATCCGGAGTTGAGCTGGATATAGCGTTCGATGCCGATCATCTTGATCAGGTCGAACTGACGGTCGAGGAAGTCTTCATGCTCTTCCTCGTTATCCAGGATCTTCAGGAACAGATCGCGCGAGACATAGTCACGCACGCTTTCACAGTAGGCAATGGCCTCCCGCAGGTCCGCGATCGCCTTTTCTTCCAGCTTCAGGTCGCATTTCAGGATCTCCTCGACATTCTGGCCGATGAGGATCTGGTTGTAGCGCTGGACGTTGGGCAGGCCGCCAAGGAACAGGATGCGTTCGATCAGCCAGTCGGCATGACGCATTTCCTCGATTGATTCTTCATATTCCTTCTTGCCCAGCAGGGTGACGCCCCAGTGGTTGAGCGTGCGGGCATGCAGGAAATACTGGTTGATGGCCGTCAGTTCATTGGTAAGCTGGGTGTTGAGATGTTCGATGATCTTCGGATCGCGGATCATGTTTCCTGTCCTTGGTGATTGGGGGCGGCGTGTAATGAATGCCACGGCCCAGTGTAATGTTCCACGGCGGCAGACGCAAAGGAATGCCACCATTGCGGTGTCCGGTCTGGTATCACCGGCATCCGGTCATGGCAAAATCCTGTTGAAGTAGAAAACCGCAAAGCTGCCATGTCCGCTGCAAGATATTGAAATAAATATGTTGCAATGCAACAGAACCGGACCGCTCTTGTCTGTCATTAATGGCGTCCATCTGCGATATGTTCGCATTCCTGATGTATTGTCATTCCCGTTGCGCGAAAATATCTGTTGCCGAAATTCGGGAACTCGCATAATTTTTCTATCTGGCCCTGCTGAAAACAATAATATGAAGAATATGGTGGCCGGCCTTTGCATTCCTTGCGCCAGAATGGGATTTCAGGGGCGTGGCGCTATCGCAAGTGGGAACGAGCAGACATGACGAAGTGGGTATACAGTTTCGGAAACGGCCTGAACGAAGGACGCGCGGAGATGCGCAACCTCCTCGGCGGGAAGGGCGCGAATCTTGCGGAAATGGCGTCGATCGGCCTGCCGGTTCCGCCCGGCTTTACCATAACGACGGATGTCTGCTCGGCGTTCTATGAAAACGGGCGCAATTATCCCGATGACCTGCGCGCCCAGGTGGACGCGGCCATGCAGCGTATCGAGGCGGCGATGGGGCTGCGTTTCGGCGATGAAAACGCCCCGCTGCTGGTGTCGGTCCGTTCCGGGGCCCGCGTGTCCATGCCGGGGATGATGGATACGGTCCTCAACCTCGGCCTCAATGACCGGACGGTGGAAGGTCTGGCCCGTTCATCCGGCGATCCGCGCTTTGCATGGGACAGCTATCGCCGGTTCGTGCAGATGTACGGATCCGTGGTCATGGGAGTCGCCCACCACCATTTCGAGGATGTCCTCGACCAGTTCAAGCGGACGCTGGGTGTTGTTGACGACACCGCCATTTCCGCCGCGCAATGGCGCGAGGTCGTCGGCGCCTATCACGAGATCATCCGTGAACATACCGGACAGGAATTCCCTTCCGACCCGCAGGCGCAGCTGTGGGGGGCGATTGGCGCGGTTTTCGGATCCTGGATGAACCCGCGTGCCCATACCTATCGCAAGCTGCATGATATCCCGGCGTCCTGGGGGACGGCGGTCAATGTCCAGTCGATGGTGTTCGGCAACATGGGCGACGACTGCGCCACGGGCGTGTGTTTCACCCGCGATCCCGCCACGGGCGAGGATGTTTTCTATGGCGAATACCTGATCAATGCGCAGGGCGAGGACGTGGTCGCCGGGATCCGCACCCCGCAGCCCATGTCCAACGCCCGCGCGGAGGAAGGGCAGCACCCCATGGAAACGGTGCTTCCTGATGCGTATGCCGAGCTTCTGCGGGTCCGCACCCTGCTGGAACGCCATTACCGCGACATGCAGGACATCGAATTCACGGTCCAGCGCAATGTCCTGTACCTGCTGCAGACCCGAAACGGCAAGCGGACGGCCGCCGCCGCCCTGAAAATCGCCATCGACATGGCGCGTGAAGGGCTGATTTCAAAGGAAGACGCGATCCGGCGCGTTCCGGCGACCTCGCTGGACCAGCTGCTGCATCCCGCCCTTGATCCGAAGGCCGAGCGCGTGCAGCTGACGCGTGGCCTTCCCGCGTCGCCCGGCGCGGCCTCCGGCGCGGTCGTGTTCACCGCGGAAGAATGCGAGGTGCGCGCCGCGCGTGGCGAGGACGTGATCCTGGTGCGCGTGGAAACGTCGCCCGAAGACGTCCATGGCATGCACGCCGCCCGTGGCGTGCTTACGGCGCGTGGCGGCATGACGTCGCATGCCGCTGTCGTCGCGCGTGGCATGGGGCGTGTCTGCGTCGCCGGCGCGGGCAGCATCCACATCGATTATGCCACCATGGTCATGACCATCGACGGTCATTCCATCGCCGAAGGTGACTGGATCACCCTCGATGGCAGCACGGGGGCCGTCTATCTGGGGCGTGTTGCGACGATTCCCCCGGTCCTGTCGGATGATTTCAACACCCTGATGGGATGGGCCGATTCCATCCGTCGGCTTGGCGTGCGCGCCAATGCCGAAACGCCCGACGATGCCCGCACGGCGCGTCGTTTCGGGGCGGAAGGAATCGGGCTGGCACGCACGGAGCACATGTTCTTCGGCCCCGACAGGATCGGACATGTGCGCCAGATGATCATCGCGGATGAAGAGGCTGTGCGCCAGCGCGCGATCAACGCGCTTCTGACCTTCCAGCGGGAGGATTTCGTCAGCATCTTCCGCATCATGGCCGGGCTTCCGGTCACGGTGCGGCTGCTTGATCCGCCGCTGCATGAATTCCTGCCGCATGCCGATTCCGAAATCGCCGAGGTCGCCGCCGCGCTGGGCCGGACGGTCGAAGAGGTGCGTGCGCGTTGCGCCGCCCTGTCGGAGGCCAATCCGATGCTTGGTCATCGCGGCTGCCGGCTGGGCCTGACCAATCCGGAAATCTATGCCATGCAGGTCCGTGCGATCATCGAGGCCGCGTTGCAGGTCTCGGACGAGACGGGCAAGGGGATCGTGCCGGAAATCATGATCCCGCTGGTCGCGATGCGCGCGGAACTGGAGGTCGTCCGTCGCGCGGCGGAGGCGGAAATCGCGTCCGTGCTGCGCGAACGTGGCGCGGCGCTCGACTATCGGATCGGCACGATGATCGAACTGCCCCGTGCGGCGATACAGGCGGGGGAAATCGCGCAATGCGCCGATTTCTTCTCGTTCGGGACCAATGACCTGACGCAGACGACCTTTGGCCTGTCGCGCGATGATGCCGGGTCGTTCCTGCCGTTTTATGTGGACCACGGACTGCTGCCGAAGGATCCGTTCGTGTCGATCGACCGGGACGGCGTAGGCGCGCTGGTGCGGATGGGCAGTGAACGGGGGCGCGCGACGCGTCCGGACCTGAAACTGGGCATCTGTGGCGAACATGGCGGGGATCCGGATTCGATCGCCTTCTTTGACCTGGTCGGTCTGGATTATGTCTCGTGCTCGCCCTTCCGTGTGCCGGTGGCGCGTCTGGCCGCGGCCCAGGCAGCCCTGGCCCATCGTGAGGAAAACGCGGTCGCCTGACCGCAGCGTGGAGGCAGGCAGCGCTGCCTGATGGTGGCGTTGCACTGCGAAGATATATGAACAGTAAGCCGATTGTCCTGCATCTGGTGTCGGAGGCCACGGGCCAGACGCTGGAGGCGGTCGTGCGCGCCTGTGGCGCGCAGTTTCCGGAATCTTCCTTCGTGCAACGCAGCTGGAATCTGGTCCGTTCACAAATTCAGGTCGGGCGTGTCCTGGCCGGGGTCGCGGCGGAACCGGGGCCGGTCCTGTCGTCCCTGACGACGCCCGTCCTGCGTGATGCACTGCGGACGGGATGTCACCGCATGGGGGTGCATGTCGAAAACATCCTCGACAGCACCATCTATTTTCTGGAACGCGAAACCGGCAGGCGGGCGGAACGCCATCCGGGCGGCCAGTATGTCATGGATGATGAATACCGCCGTCGCATTGACGCCATGCAGTACGTCATCGGCCATGATGACGGACAGCGGGCCAAGTCGCTGGAGGACGCGGACGTAATTCTGGTGGGGGTATCGCGGACGTCGAAAACCCCCACCTGCTTCTACCTTGCCAATCGCGGGGTGCGCGCGGCCAATGTTCCGCTGGTGCAGGATGTCCCGCTTCCCGCTGGGCTGCTGGAGTACAGGGGAACGGTTGTCGGCCTGATGATCGACCCGCATACATTGGTGGAAATCCGGCGTTCGCGTGTGGATATGATGTTGCCGGGCCGTAAATTCGCCCGGCGCAGGATATCCGATGAATCCATGCGCCCTTATGTCGACCCGATGCGGGTGGAGGAGGAGCTTGTCTGGGCGCGTCGGCTGTGTGCCCGGCATGGCTGGCCGGTTATCGATGTCACGCATCGTTCGGTCGAGGAAACGGCGGCCGCCATCATCGACATGATCGCGCATCCGCCCCTGCGCAGGATGAACAACACGACTGTTGCGGAAAAATGACCGGGATATGGGAAAGCCCTGATAATATAAGCAGGGATACAAAAAGACATTTATGATATGTTCCCATGGTGAAGGTTCGTTAACCGCTGAGAAGCTGTTTGAAAACAGTCCTTTGACAAAAAATGACAGAAGTTTTCGGGTGTCGCCTTTTTGCAAAAAGGCGACGTCTTTTGAAGCTTTTTGGAAAAAGCTTCACCAAAAAGTTTTATGATTTCAGAATATTATTGGCCCGATCTTTTCAGGCAGTCCCCGAAGGACGTGGTTGTGCAAAGGTGCGAAAGCCAGCAGTCGGATAAAATCCGCCCAGATCGGACATCACGAACAAGTGAATTCTGGTAATCATGCGCGTATCATCAGGTTCTGGACTGAAAAACTGCTGTCGAAGTCCTGAAAAACTGAATATGTTAATACTTCCTTAAAACATAGATAATTATAGTATCTTTTGTTCCCTCTTTTTTGCGCATGGTACGGATGTTATGTACTTGCCATGCGAATGACCTTACATACTGATTATGCCTTGCGGACATTGTTTTATGTAGGGCTTCATAGTGAGCGCCGGGTTTCCATCCATGAGGTGGCGACGGCCTATGGCATTTCGGAAAATCACCTCGTCAAGGTCATACATAGGCTTGGGCGTGGGGGCTTTATCCAGACCGTGCGCGGGCGTGGCGGCGGGCTGACGCTGGCGCGTTCGCCAGATGACATCCGAATTGGCGATGTGGTCCGCCATACCGAAGAGGACATGACGCTTGTCACCTGCGAACCGATGGATGAAAACGGGCGTGCATGCGTCCTGGCGCGACAGTGCCGCCTGCGCGGGTTGCTGGGACAGGCGGTCGGTGCGTTCATGGCGGTGCTGGATGATGCGACGCTCGGCAGCCTGCTGAGCGAAGACGACAGCATCGTCCTGCGGCGGATTTTCGCCCTTGCGCAGGTGACGGAGGGGTAATTCCACCTCCGGCCGCGTTCCCTGTGGCCTGTGATGCACGCTTCGTGCTAGGAACAATGTTTCCTTAATGTTCTTGCAGGGGCGTGGAGCGTGGCACGACGGGCAGGCAGCGCGGATATGCCGCTTCATGGGGGACGGGTGCCCCACTGGCTGGGACAGCGGATGGCCCGTCTTGGGGCCGTCATCGCGCAGGCGATCATCCACCATTATGGCCGCGACGAATTCCTGCGTCGCCTGGCGCATCCCTTCTGGTTCCAGTCCTTTGGCGCCGTCATGGGCATGGACTGGCATTCTTCCGGCATCACGACCAGCGTGATCGGCGCGCTCAAGCGTGGCCTTGCGCCCCTGTCGGCCGAACTGGGCGTTCATGTCTGCGGGGGCAGGGGGCGACATTCGCGCCGCACGCCCGACGAACTGCTGCTGGTGGGGGAAAAAACGGGCGGAGACGCCGCCGCGTGGGTCAGGGCCAGCCGCCTGGTGGCAAAGGTGGACAGTGCCGCGGTCCAGGACGGTTTTGACCTGTATCTTCACGGCTTCATCGTCACCGATGACGGACGCTGGACGGTCATCCAGCAGGGAATGAACGACACGCAGCGCCTTGCCCGGCGGTATCACTGGCTGTCCGAAGGGGTGCGGAGCTTCGTCGAAATGCCCCATGCCGCGATTGAGGGGCGTCGACAGGGGCAGATCGTCAACCTGACCGACCGGCGCGCCGATGCATCCCGACGCGGGCAGCTTGAACTGCTGCACGATTTCGGCCCCGATCGGATCGTCAGGGAGGTTTCGGCCCTGCGTGGCCCGCGCAATACCGCACCTGCCGACATGCCGTTCCTGCCCCATCTCGTGATGCCGGAACATCATGACGTGCGTTCGTCCGACGTGGTGCTGCGGCGCCTGCACGGCGCTCTGGCGGCGGCGGCCCATTGCGGTCCGCAGGATTTCGCGGACCTGCTGCTGGTTCCCGGCGTGGGCGCGCGCACCGTGCTGTCGCTGGCGCAGGTGGCGGAGGTGGTGCATGGCGCGCCGTGCCGCTTTGCCGATCCGGCGCGGTTTTCGCTGGCCCATGGCGGCAAGGACCGCGAACCCTATCCCGTTCCGGTCGCGGTATATGACCGCACCATCTCCGTCATGAAGGCTGCCGTGGCGGCGGCGCGCCTTGGAAATGAGGAGCGGCTGGACGCCCTGCGCCGGCTGGACAGGCAGGCCCGACGTCTGGAACGGGATGCGACCGGCCCCTCCCTGTCGGGCTTCATCGGGGAGGAGCGGCGCAGGTCCCATGAATACGGCGGACGCTCGGTCTTCGGATATGCCTGCCCCCCCACGGTGGAGGTGGAGTCCGGCGCATGAGCGCATCCCTGCCGCGTCGGTGCGCATGGGTGGGCAACAGCGCGCTGCTGGCGGCCTATCACGACGAAGAATGGGGGCGACCGGTGCATGATGGCCGCGCCCTTTGGGAAGGGCTGATGCTGGAGGGGTTTCAGGCCGGCCTGTCATGGGTGACGGTGCTGAAACGGCGCGAGGGATTCCGCCGTGCCTTCGCCGGTTTCGACCCGGCCCGTGTCGCCCGGTTCGGGGAGGGGGATATCGCGCGCCTGATGGCCGATCCGGGGATCATCCGTTGCCGCCGCAAGATCATGTCCACGATCGGCAATGCGCGGGCCTATCTGGACATGCAGGCGCGGGGCGAGGATTTCGCGACATTCGCGTGGAGCATGACGCCCGATGGGCCGGTCCGCAACGAAAGCGGGGCGGTGCAGGCGCAGTCGCCCCTGTCGCAGGCCATGTCACGGTCGCTCAGGGCGCGGGGGTTCCGTTTCGTGGGGCCGGTCATCGTTTATGCATGGATGCAGGCGATGGGCATGATTATCGACCATGATCCCGGCTGCGCCCATCATTCGGAAAACCTGCCGTCCGGTTGAGGCAGGGCAAGGAATGCCCGCGCGCGGGGATAGGCGTCCGACCACTGGATCGGGCCGTTATGGTCAAGGAAGTCGGGAATGTCGGAAATGATCCGTTCCGCCTGTTCCATGCAGGCAATGGCCTCCATCTGGCGGGGCGGCAGCGATGTCAGGGCATGTCCAGCGCTGATGCGCGCGCAGATTTCGCGCAGGTTTCGCGCGGTCTGCAGGGGCCTGTGCGTCAGTTCGCCAAAGGTGGACAGCGCATCGCGCAGCTGCTCGCGTTCCGGCCCGGGGGTGGCGGCATCAAAGGCAAGATGGCGCAGCCGCGCGACCAGACGCCCCAGCGAAATGGTCGCCAGCGCCGCATCGACATACAGGTTCGCAACCGGCGCGGGCGCGCAGAAAGACAGCCGCATGGCAAGACGCGCCACTTTCTGAAGCTGCAGGTTTTCCCACACGATCCATTGCCCCTGCAGGGATGAACGACCCAGCGCTAGCTGCCGGACGCTGCGGGAGAGGGAGGAGACCAGCCGTGCCCCGTCCAGACGGTGATTGGGGGGCAGGATGACGCGGAACGACAGCACCAGCATGCAGCATCCCACCAGAATCGCCACCCATTCATTCATCAGGGAGATGTCATTGTAGTGAATGGGATTGTTGATCTGCAGCATGATGGTGGAAAACACGGAATACCCAAAGGCCCCGATACCCAGGCGGGGACTGAACTGCAGCCATATCCCCGGCAGCAGGAACAGGCACAGGCTGGCGCACAGCAGGGGGTATCCGTCGATCCGGGGCAGAACGAACAGATGGCACAGCAGTCCCGCCGGCACGCCCAGCGCGGTCCCCCCGGCCAGCAGCCCGGAGGCACGCGATGCCGACGGCGCCGTGGACAGAAGGCTGGAGGCCGCGACGACATACAGCATCATCATCGGTCCCGCCGTCCAGTGCAGGATATACCATGTCAGCCCCGCGATCAGCGTCGTCAGCGCCCCGCGCGCGCCGTTGCGCAGCGCCGTGGGCCATTCCATGAACGGGCGCAGCCGCAGCGTGCGGTCGCGGCCCCCGCGATGGGCAAGATCGCGCAGGCCGTTTTCCAGTCGCGACAGCAGGTCGCGCGCATCATCAAGGAACAGGAGCTGCCGGGGCGACAAATCACTTTCCGCCCGCGCCAGCAATGCCTGGCGCGTCCGTTCGATGCGCAGGCAGGCCGTGGCGCAGATTTCGTCGAGCGCGGCATGTTCGCTTGCCCGCAGCAGGTCGCGCATCAGGTCCGCGATCAGTCCGTCGGGGGATCGCTGCTCATCCGATATGCCCCCATGTCCCGACGCGATGATGGCATGCGGGTGATAGGCCGCGACAATTCCCGACAGCCGCGCCAGCCCCGCCCGGATTTCACGGTGGCGCACGCTGATGTCGTAATTGTCGGTCGCGGCGTATTCCACGGCGTCCGACAGGCTGGCAAGCCGTGACAGCAGTCCGGCGCGCCGGGCGTGAAACGCGGCCTGCGTCATCGCGTCGGCGCCCGTGTCATGGCGCGACAGCACGTAACCGACGGTATCGCGGAAGATGGCGCGGATCCGCTCGATCAGCGGGTCGGAACGGCGGGGCGACGTGACCATGAAGACCGCCGCCGTGGTCACGATGCCCACGACCACGGCGGACAGCCGCGAAAGAGCGCTGAGGAACACGCCATCGGGATCGCCAAAGGCGGGGGCGGCGATGATGACGATGGTATATCCCGTCAGCACGGCGGCATAGGCGCGGAACAGCCGCAGGAAGGTCGCGGCCATGCAGGCCAGCCCCACCGTGACCGACAGCGCCATGATGTAGAGGATTGGCGACTGCACGAACGTTGCCATCAGCGCCACGCTGATGATCGCGCCGATCACGGTGCCGATCATGCGCCATATGCTTTTCGACACCAGTGCGCCCACCGCCGGGTTCGCGACGATCATGACGGTGGTCACCGAACTCATCGGGGACTGGAGCTGGAAACTGAAGGCCAGGAACAGCGCGATGCATACCGACAGCATGACGCGCGCGCTGAAGGCGGCGGTGGCCATATGGGCACGCCATCGCGCGTCGTCACGGAAGGTATCGAACGCTCCGGACAGGCGTCTTACCAAGACGCGGTTCCGTCATGGGACGAAGATGGGCCGGGGGAAGGCGCGAAGGGAAATGGCATGCCAGGGGATCCGTTGCGAAATACGGCACATTAATTTCATAACAATTATTGCCATGTCAATATTTTGGATGCATTGAATCCCGACAGGTCGTACGAATGCGTGGATGCCGTGTGGAATCGCCGCATCCACTCATGTCTTGCTTCATGATATCGAAGGGGCAGGCGATAGACCGACACGTTGGAGCATCATGTCAGCACATTCCCCACTGCCCGATGTCGAAGGAACCGGCTTTCAGGACATGCGCATGACGTTCCTGACGATGCGCCTGTCCAACACGTGGCGGCTGCTTCTGGACCGCGCGATCCGTCCCGAAGGGATGAGCATGGCGATGATGCGTCCGCTCGCCTACCTCATGATGCTGCCCGATGGCGTGTCGCAGCGTGACCTGGCGCACGCCATGAATACCGACAGTTCCGCGCTGGTGCGCGTGCTGGACCTGCTGGAAAACGAGGGGCTGGTCGAACGGCGGGCCGACCCGGCCGACCGGCGTGCCAAGCGGCTTGTCCTGACGGCCGAGGGGAAGAGCAGGTGCGCCCGCCTGCATGAAATATGCGCGGAGGTGGAGGCACGTTTCCTGCGTGATATCCCGGCCGACATGATGGACCGGACGGTCGATGTCCTGTCACGGATCCTGGGGCGTGCCGAACTGCTGGCGCAGGACGAAGGGAACGGGCGCGGGGACATGCCATTTCGCGGCCCGCGCGGGTGATCGGGGATGATGGGACGGGGGAAAAGGACAGGATGGTTTTCCTGCATTGATTTTGCAGGTAATCGCCTGTTGCCCATGCTGTCCCGAGACTGTAATGGCGTTGTAACATGGTCCATGCCATCTGGAACATCGCGCGCCGGAACCGCGTAAAAGATTCAGGGGAGCAAGATACTTGTCGCGTATTTTTCGCAATATTTTACGTGCATGCATCGGCCGGTGCGCGTGAATACGCGCGATCTGCTGATTGGCGCGGGGCTTGCCATCGTGATTGCCGGTGGCGGGGCCGCCTGGTTCTATGTCGCGCATCGCGATGAACTGCCTGCCGGAATCGCGCGGGCCAACGGGCGTCTGGAACTGACCCGGCTGGATATCGCGGTGAAATATCCCGGTCGCGTCACCGACCTTGATTTTTCCGAAGGTGACGAGGTCACGGCCGGGCAGGTTCTGGCGCATGAAGACGATGCCGAGGCGCGTGACCAGCTTGCCGCCGCGCGGGCGCAGGTGACCGAGGCGCGTGAAACGGGACAGCGTGCTAGCGCCGAACGCGACGCGCAGCAGGCGGCCCTCCATCTGGCGCAGCTTGAACTTGACCATGCCCGCGTGATGTACCGGCAGCATCTTGTCTCCGACATGGAGCTTCAGCAGCGCCAGACGGACCTCGACGCCCATCAGGCGGCGTTGCAGGCGGCGGATCATGCCGTGGCGGCAGCCACGGCGGCGCAGGATGCGGCACAGGCCCAGGCGGGGCGGGCCGCGACGGTCGTGGGCGACATGACCATCCATGCCCCCGTGTCCGGGCGGGTGGAATACCGCATTGTCGAAAAGGGCGCCGTGGTGCCGGGCGGGGGACGAATCGGCTCCATGCTGGATCCCTCCGACATGTATCTGACGGTCTTTTACCCGTCAGAGGTCGCAGGCGGGCTGCATGTGGGCGATGAGGCGCGCATCGTGCTTGATGCCCTGCACCGGCAGGTCATTCCCGCCACCATTTCCTTTGTCGCGCCCGAGGCGCAGTTCACCCCGAAATATGTCGAGACGACAAGCGAGCGTGAAAAGCTGGTCTATCGCGTGAAGCTGCAGGTGGCGCCACAGACGGCGCGACAGTACGGGACGATGCTGAAATCAGGCATGACGGGCGATGGTTATGTCCGCCTTGACCCGGCGATCCGCTGGCCCGACAGCCTGTTTCTTGCCAATGCGAAGTGATGATGGACGCGGCCACGCAACATGACGGCGGGATTGTCATCAGGGGGCTTTCGCATCGCTATGGCCCGGTAAGGGCGCTTGACAATATTTCCCTTACCCTGCCGGCGGGGACGACCATCGGCCTTGTCGGTCCCGACGGGGTGGGGAAATCCACGCTGCTGGGCCTGATCGCGGGGGTGCGGCGGATACAGTCGGGGCAGGTGGACGTGCTGGGCACGAACATGGCCGACCGCGCCGCGCGGGAGGCGTTTCTGCCACGTGTCGCCTTCATGCCGCAGGGGCTGGGCCGCAACCTGTATCCCACGCTGTCGGTTTGGGAAAATGTGGATTTTTTCGCCCGCCTGTTCGGCCTTGCGGCCGAAGAGCGCGACAAAAGGATTTCCCGCCTGCTGGAGGCAACGGGCCTTGCGCCGTTTCCCGACCGGCCGGCGGGTCACCTGTCTGGCGGGATGAAGCAGAAGGTCAGCCTGTGCTGCGCGCTGGTGCATGATCCCGACCTGCTGATACTTGACGAACCCACCACCGGCGTCGATCCGCTGTCGCGCCAGCAGTTCTGGACGCTGGTCAACCAGTTGCGCAGCGAACGGCCGGGCATGACGGTGCTTGTCTCCACCGCGTACATGGAGGAGGCGGAGCGTTTCGCCTATCTCGTCGCGATGGATGCGGGGCATGTGCTGATCGCGGACGAGACGCCGCGCGTGCTGGCGCGCACCCATTCCACCTCGCTGGAACAGGCCTATATTTCCCTGCTGCCGGATGAGAAGCGGGCGAACGCCACCGGATTTTCCATCCCGCCCTATCAGGATCCCGGCGGCGCGCCCGCCATCATGGCGCAGGGCCTGACAAAGCGGTTCGGCAGCTTTGTCGCGGTGGACAATGTCAGTTTCCGCATCGGCCGGGGGGAGATTTTCGGCTTCCTCGGTTCCAATGGCTGCGGCAAGTCGACCACCATGAAAATGCTGACCGGCCTGCTCGACGCCAGCAGCGGGACGGCGGAACTGTTTGGAAAGGTCATCACGCCGGGCGACATGTCAACACGCATGCGCATTGGTTACATGTCGCAGTCCTTTTCGTTGTACGAGGAGCTGACCGTCCGGCAGAACCTGCGGCTTCAGGCGCGGCTGTACCGCATCCCCGCGCATGAGGCGACGCAGCGCGTCAACCAGGCGCTGTCGGATTTCGAACTCGACAACGTCGCCGACGTGCGTCCCTCCGCCCTGCCGCTGGGCATACGCCAGAGGCTCCAGCTTGCGGCGGCGTGCATCAACAATCCCGAAATCCTGATCCTTGACGAACCGACCTCCGGGGTGGACCCGGCGGCGCGCGACATGTTCTGGCGGCATCTGATCCACCTTTCGCGCCAGCGGCATGTCACGATTTTCGTATCCACCCATTTCATGAACGAGGCCGCGCGCTGCGACCGCATCTCGCTGATGCATCGCGGGCGGGTGCTGGCGGTCGGAACCCCCGCCGAACTGGTGCGCAGGCGGGGCGCGAAGGATCTGGAGGCCGCGTTCATCGCCTACCTCAAGGAGGCGGAGGCCGAACCGGACGGCGCGGCACAACAGGCACAGCCGCGCCACCGGCGGCATGCATGGACCTGGCGCGGATGGCGTGGGGGCACATGGCTGCCGCGTGCATGGGCCTTTGCCCGGCGCGAGGCGGTGGAACTGCTGCGTGACAGGATGCGCCTGACATTCGCGATCATCGGTCCGGTCGTGCTTCTGCTGATCGCGGCGTCGAGCATCTCCTTCGATGTCAATGGTGTGTATTTCACGGTCTGCGATCAGGACCGCACGCATATCAGCCAGGACCTGATCGACAGCTTCCGCGGATCCCCCTATTTCGTGGAGACCGCGCCCTCCGCCGATCCGGCGCAGATGGACCGGCGCGTGCAGGATGGCGCGGTACAGCTGGCGCTGGATATCCCGCCGGGTTTCGCCCGTGACATGGAGGCCGGGCGCCGTCCCGCCGTGGGCGTTGTCATCGACGGGGCCGTGCCGTTCCTTGCGGCGGATGTCCGGGCCTATGTCGAAGGGGTACTGCTGCGGTATGCAACGACACTGGGCCGTGAACTGCCCCAGACGGCGGGCGTGCCGATCACGCTGGAACCCCGGTTCATCTACAATCAGGAGTTCCGCAGCATCTATGCCATGACGCCGGGCATGGTCATGCTGGCGCTGATCCTGATCCCCACGATGCTGACCGCCCTTGGCGTCGTGCGGGAAAAGGAAATCGGCTCCATCGTCAACCTTTATGCCTCCCCCGCCACGGTGGGGCAGTACCTGGTGGGCAAGCAGGCCCCCTATGTCGCGCTGGCGGGCTGCAGTTACGTGGTGCTGGTCGTGCTGTCCGTCCTTGTCCTCGGGGTGCCGCTGAAGGGGTCGTTCGTGGCGCTGAGCATCGGCGCGCTGCTGTTCATACTGGGGGCGACGGGGCTGGGGATGCTGATTTCCACCTTCGTCAGTTCGCAGGTCGCGGCCATTTTCGGCACCGCCATCATATGCCTGATCCCGGCGGTGAACTTCTCCGGCATGCTTTATCCGTCCTCCACACTGACGGGGTTCAGCCGTCTTGTGGGGCTGGGTTTTCCCGCCTCGTGGTTCCAGCTCATCAGCCTTGGCAGCTTTACCAAGGGGATGGGGATGCTTGCCTTCATGCGGATGTATGCGGCGCTGGCGGGGTTTGCCGCCCTGTACATGCTGGGTGCGCGGCTGTTGCTGAAGAAGCAGGAAGCATAACCGCCCATGGGACGCTGGATCATCAATGTCGGCCTGTTGTGCGGCAAGGAATTCCGCAGCCTGTTCAATGATGTCATCCTGCTGGGGCTGATCGTCTTCGCCTTTACGGCGGGCGTGCTTCTGGTGGCCAATGGCGTGCGGGTCGATGTCTCCAACGCGACCATCGCCTTTGTGGACGAGGATAACTCCCCCCTGTCGCGTCGCCTGCGCGATGCGGTGCTGCCGCCCTATTTCAAGCCGCCGGTCCTGATCGCGCGGGAGGATGCGTCGCGCCTGATGGACCGGGGGGATTATATTTTCGTCGTTGATATCCCCCCCCGGTTTGAGGCCGACGTGCTGTCGGGGCGTTCCCCGTCGCTGCAGATACAGGTTGATGCCACCGCCATGACGCAGGCGGGACTGGGCACGACCTACCTGAACGGGATTTTCATGGGCGAGGTTGAATCCGTCCTGCATTCCGGACATCTGGCCAATGCCATTCCCTTTCGCGCCGAAAGCCGCATCCGTTTCAATCCAAACGGGGAATCGCAGTGGTTTACCTCCGTCATGCAGATCGTGACCAATATCACCATCCTGTCGATCATACTGGTGGGGGCGGCGGTCATCCGTGAACGCGAACATGGCACGATCGAACACCTGCTGGTCATGCCGGTATCGGCGAGTGAGATCGCGCTTTCGAAAATCGTGACCAACGGCTTCGTCATCTTCGTCGCCACCATGCTGTCGCTATGGCTGGTGGTGCATGTATGGCTGGGCGTGCCGCTGGTGGGGTCGATCCCGCTGTTTGGCGGATGCGCGCTGATCTACCTGTTTTCGGTGACGTCGCTGGGCATCATGCTGGCGACGGTGGCCCCCACCATGCCGCAGTTCGGGCTGCTTGCGGTGCCGGTCTATGCCGTGGCGTACCTGCTGTCGGGGGCGGCGACGCCGGTGGAAAACATGCCGACCCTGATCCGCATGGTGGTGCGCTTCCTGCCAACGACGCAGTTCGTCAACCTGTCGCAGGCCATCCTCTATCGCGACGCGGGGATTGCGACGATCGCGGCCCCGCTGCTGACGATCGTCGTGACGGGGGTGGTTTTCCTGTTCTGTGCGCTCCTGCGCTTTCGCTCCATGCTGGCAAGGCAGGGATAATGAAGAAGAAGACACTTTCACGCATCATCTGTCTTGCGGCCATCGGGGCGATGACGGCCTGTTCGCCCTTTCATACCAGCGCGCCTCCCTCCCGCGTGGTGGTGCCGGCGCGTTTTGCGCAGGCCCCGACGGGAACGGATGCGGGCACCGACCTTACGACATGGTGGCGTTCGTGGAATGACCCCGTCCTGACCGGCATGGTGGAGGCCGCGCTGGCGGCCAATCCCGATATCCGCATCGCCCGCGACAATGTGCTGCAGGCCCGCGCCGCGCATGTGATCGCCCGTTCCACGCTGTATCCCACCGTGGGCGCGACGGGGGATATCGGCGGCGGCGGGATGAGCTGGCGCAATCCTGCCGGCCTGTCGCAACTGTCCGATGGGGACCCGGCCACGGACGCCCACCTGGCGGGGATCGGGGCATCGTGGGAGCCGGACCTGTTTGGCGGCCGTCATGCCGACAGCCGCGCGGCCCGCGCCCTGATGCTGGGACAGCAGGCCGAATATCACGGCATGCAGATGCTGGTGGCCGCCGACGTGGCGGAAAATTACCTGCGCGCGCAGGGCGTGCGGCGACAGATGGACCTGCTGGACCGCAGCATCGCCATACTGGAACGCCTGCGGACCTACACACAGGCGCGGTTCGCGGCGGGGCAGGCGGTATCCGCCGACGTGCGTGATGTTGACGAGAAACTTTCGCTCCAGCGGGCGCGGCGTCCCCTGCTGGTCGAGGAATATGACCTTCATCGCCGCAGGCTTGCGATCCTGTCGGGCCGCACGCCCGAAAGTGCCGGGCCGCTGCCCGCGCCCGGCGCGTTCTTCGTGCCTGCCCCCCCGATGGGGGAGATGCCCGACACCGTTCTGGAACGACGTCCCGATGTCCTTGCCCGCCGCGATCAGGTGGAGGCGGCGTTGCAGCACCTGAAAAGCGTCAAGACCGACCTGCTGCCGCGCTTCGGACTTGAATTCTTCGGTGGGGACGGGCGCCTGCGTTTTGACGGCATTCCTGGCCTGTCCGGAACGGGGGGGCTGATGGCGCTGACGACGTATCTGCCGATCTTCACGGCGGGGCGGGTGCGCGCGCGCATCCATGCCGCCCATGCGCGTCTGGACGCGGCGGTCGCGGGATATGACAGGAGCGTGCTCAACGCGCTGGCGGAGGTCGAGGACGCCTATGAAGCCCGCATGAGCGCGGATGCCCGTGCGCATGACCTGGCGACCGCCGTGACGCAGGCGCAGACGAACGTGCATGACGTGACCGGCCTTTATGAAGGGGGGCAGCGGATGATGCACGATGTCCTGCGCAGCCGGCTGGACGCGCTCGACGCGCAGGAACAGGTGTTGCGCAATCAGGACATGCAGACGCTTGCCAGCATCCATCTGGCCCGTGCACTGGGCGGCGGGTGGAGGCATGAAAGTGACGATGCCCCGCCGCTTCGTCCGCAGTCCACATCCCGCCGTCACCACTGACCTGTTTGAGGGAAAGGAAGGAGACGGATGTCCGTTTCGCTGGCGTTCACGATTGTCGCGGTTTCCATTGCCATGGCGGTGGTGCTGATCCAGCGCGGCAGACTGCATCCGTTCATCGCCCTGTTCCTGACGTCGCTGTTTCTGGGAACTTGTGCCGGCATGGCGCCCGCCCACGTCATCAGCGCCTTTGAAAACGGGGCGGGGGAGGTGCTGGGGCAGATCGCATCGGTGATCGCCCTTGGCGCGATGCTGGGAAAGATGCTGGAGGTTTCGGGGGGGGCGGACCAGATCGCGCTGACGGTCGTGCGCCTGTCGGGACGGCGGAACATGGCATGGGCCATGATGCTGATCGGGCTTCTGGTGGGGATCTCGGTCTTCTTTACGGTCGGATTTGTCATCCTGGTCCCGCTTGCGATGTCGGTCGCGCGGCAGACGGGGCTTCCGATGCTCAGGGTGGCGCTGCCGATGACGGCGGCCCTTTCGGTGGTGCAGGGGCTGGTCCCCCCGCATCCGGGGGCGATGTTCGCGCTGGCGGCCTATCATGCCGACGTGGGGCGCCTGATCGTCTGGGGCATACTGCTCAGCATTCCCATCGCCATCATCGCCGGGCCGCTTTATGCCGGATTTGTCGTGCCGCGCCTCGGCGCCGTGCCCATGCCGGCGGGACACGGGGAGGTGCTACAGGGCGCCAGTGCGCGTCCGGGTGAGCATCCTGATGACGGTTCCGGTGGCCGTCCCCTGCCATCCTTTGGCATAACACTGCTGACCATACTTGCCCCTGTCGTGCTGATGCTGGGTGGTTCCATCGCGCGGCTGGTCTGCGCGCCGGACAGCCTTGCCAGCATCGTCCTGCGCTTTGTCGGTGACCCGAACGTGGGGATGGTGCTGTCGGTGCTGCTGTCGTTTTGCACGCTGGGGGCGCGACAGGGGCTGACGCGCCAGGACATGCTGCGGCTGAGCAATGAGTCCCTTGCCCCGCTGGCCTCGCTGTTCCTGATGATCGGGGCGGGGGGCGGCTTCGGGCAGGAACTGATGGAAAGCAACCTGTCAGCGATCATCACGGGAGCGGCCATCGGCATGCATATCCCGCTGCTGCTGCTGGCGTGGCTGATGGCGTCCGCGCTGCGCCTTGCGGTGGGGTCGGCCACAGTCGCGATGGGAACAACGGCCGGGGTGGTCGGTCCGATCATGCTGCAGGGGCATGGGGTGTCGCCTGAACTGATGGTGCTGGCGACCGGGTCCGGGGCCGTGATGTTCGGGCCGCTGAACGATTCCGGATTCTGGCAGGTGAAGGAGGCGCTGGGCATGACCGTGCCGCAGACAATCGCCACATGGTCGGTCATCGAGACGCTGATCGGGGTGAGTGGCCTGATCCTGTGCGCCGCGCTGTGGTGGATGGGCATGGGGTAAGGGCAGGCGGCAGGCGGGGCATGCAAGCCCCGCCTGCCGGAAGGTATGGTCAGTGTCCGTAGCGCACCAGCCCGAGATCTTCATGCGGGATTTCGGGCATGCGTCCCGACATGATGTCCGCCAGCACACGGCCCGATCCGCAGGCCATGGTCCAGCCCAGCGTGCCATGCCCGGTATTGAGGAACAGGTTGTCGTAGCGCGTGCGCCCGATGATGGGGGTGCCATCGGGTGTCATGGGACGCAGGCCGGTCCAGAACGTTGCCTCCGACAGGTTGTTGCCGCCGGGGAAAAGATCGGTCAGCGAGTGCTCAAGCGTTTCGCGCCGGGGCTTGCGCAGGCGCTTGCTGAACCCGGCCAGTTCGGCGGTGCCCCCGACGCGGGTGCGCGACCCCAGGCGGGTGATGCCGATCTTGAACGTTTCGTCCATGATGGTGGAAACCGGCGCGCGGTCCTCGTTGATGATCGGCGCGGTGATGGAATATCCCTTGACCGGGTAAATCGGCAGATCCAGCCCGAGGGAGCGCACAAGCGCCGGGGAATAGCTGCCAAGGGACAGGACATAGGAATCCGCCGTCAGCTTGCCCCGGCTCGTCTGCACGCCCGTAATTTTTCCGCCATCGGCATGCAGGGCGCGGATCTGCGTGTCATAGAGAAATTCGACGCCAGCCTTTGCCGCCATGGCCGCAAGGGTCTGGGTGAACTTGAACGCATCGCCGGTTTCGTCCCCCGGCAGTCGCAGGCCGCCCACGATCTTGTCACGCGCGCTCGCCAGGCCGGGCTCGGCTGCGATGCATCCGGCCGCGTCCAGCACCTCGTACCCGACCTTGTACTGTTCAAGCACGCTGATATCCTTGGCGGCGGCGTCCACCTGCTTTTGCGTGCGGAATACCTGCAGCGTGCCCTGCTGACGGTCGTCATAGGTAATGCCCGTGCTGGCGCGCAGGTCGCGCATGACATCGCGGCTGTATTCCGCCAGACGCACCATCCGTCCCTTGTTGCGGTCATACGCGGCGGTCGTGCAGTTTTCGAGCATCTTGAGCAGCCACGACCACAGGTGCGGGTCGGGCATCGGCCAGAACACGAAGGGACGGTATTTCATCAGAAGCCACTGAATGGATTTCAGCGGCACGCCCGGCCCGGCCCACGGGGCGGAATATCCCGGCGAAACCTGCCCCGCATTGGCAAAACTGGTTTCCAGGCCTGCGGCGGGCTGACGGTCGACGACCGTGACCTCGTGGCCTGCCTGTGCCAGATACCACGCCGATGTGACGCCGACGACACCGCTACCCAGAACGATGATTTTCATTGCGCTTATGCTTTCGTGCAAAAGATGATGAAGACAGGCCTCAGCCCCCGGCGACATAGGTGCGGTGATAGCGATGGCCGAGGGAAGTCAGGATCTCGTACCCGATCGTGCCGGCGGCGCGCGCCGCAGCATCGACGCTATGATGGGGACCCAGCAGGTCCACCGCCATGTCGGGTGCCAGTTGCCCCGCAGGTACGTCCGTGATGTCGATGGTGATGGAATCCATGGAAATGCGGCCCAGGATCGGCAGGCGTGTGTCCCCGAACCATGCCGCCCCATGGCCCGCGCCCTGTCGCAGGCATCCGTCGGCATATCCGGCCCCTATCGTGGCAATGCGCCGTGGGCGCGTCGCGCGATAGGTCAGGCCGTATCCCACGCCATCGCCCGGCGCGATGTCACGGATCTGCAGGATGCGCGCGCTCAGCTTCACGACGGGGCGCAGCGGGTTGGGCGCGGTTTCGTTGGGCGCGATGCCATACAGGGCCGCACCCGGGCGGACCATGTCAAAGTGGTAGTCGGGGCCAAGGAAAATCCCCGATGATGCCGACAGCGCCAGCGGGGCCGGGGGCAGCAGTGCCGCCATGCGGATCAGCTGCGCGCGCTGCTGCGCGTTGGCGGGATTGTCCGGCGTGTCGGCGCAGGCAAGGTGGCTGATGATCAGGCAGGGATCGATGCCCTGCAGCACGGTGGCATCATCCGCGATGGCGCGCACGTCGGACATCGAAAGCCCGAAGCGCGACATGCCGGTGTCAAGCTGGATGACCGCAGGCAGGATCCGGCCCTCACGCCGCGCCAGTTCGCGCCAGCCCGCGATCTGTTCCATGGAATTGAGGACGGGTGTCAGGCCGTGCGCCACGAATTCCTCTTCCGTTTCCGGCAGGGGACCATGAAGGACAAAGATCCGCGCCGTCGGGGCGACATGGCGCCGCAGGGCGAGTCCTTCCTCCAGGTGCGCGACATAGAAATGATCCGCCCCCGCACGTTCCAGCGCCGGCGCGACCTGCGCCAGACCCAGCCCGTAGGCATCCGCCTTCACCACCGCCGCGCATGTCGTCCCCGCCCCGACCTTCTGGCGGAGCAGGCGGTAATTGTCGGCAATCGCGCCAAGGTCGATTCTCAGGCTGGCGCCCGCGCGGTGACGCGGCCAGTGGGTGGACGTGCTGGGGGTGGATGCGCTGGGGGCGGGTGTGCTGGCGGGGGATGGTATCGACACGGGCACAGGTTCCGGCATGGGGGAAGGCATGGAAAATCCTATGTTGGATCGAAATGAAATGTCCTGCCATTCAATGGCAGAAGATGCTAACACATTCTTCTGTCGCGCAAGAAAATGCGCATAATGGCGGAATATTGTATCATGATCGTGGACCGGGTGAATGATGCCATCCTGCGTCATCTGTCCCATGACGGACGGATGACGAACGCGGAGCTGGCGCAGAAGGTGGGGCTGTCGCCCTCGGCCTGCCTGCGTCGTGTCAGGCTTTTGGAAAATCAGGGGGTTATCTGCGGATATCGCGCCATGATCGACGAACGTTCGGTTCATGGCATGACGACCGTGATCGTGCAGATCACCCTGGAACGGCAGACCGATGAATGCCAGCGCCGTTTTGAGGCACGGGTCCGCGAATGCCCCGACGTGCGCGAATGTTACCTGATGACGGGGGATGCGGATTACCTGCTGCGGGTGGAGGCCCGCGACACGGCCGATTATGAACGCATCCACAAGGAGGAGCTGTCACGCATGCCGGGTGTTGCCCGTATCCAGAGCAATTTCGCCATCAGGACCGTCATCCGCAAACTGTCCTGAACCGCGAATCGCACAACAGGCCGGGCATTGGACTGCCCGGCCTGTCTGCTGTTGGAGCGACCTTTTCAGGCCTCCTGCCCGGTGGTCCCTGTTACGGGCAGGGGGGCGATATCCTCGCGGACCGTGGCCTTGTGAACCACCGGGATTTCCGGGGTGGGACGGGGAATGAAGGGACGCACCAGGAACTGGTAGGCCCCGGCGCCGATCACGCCCCCGCACAGCGGGCCGACAATGGGCACCCACCAGAAACCGTCGGGTCCCGGAAGGGCGGAATATTTCCATCCGCCCAGAAAGCAGAACAGACGGGGGCCGAAATCACGCGCCGGATTGATGGCCCAGCTTTCCAGATAACCCGCGCACGCCCCGATGGACGCGACAAGCAGGCCGATGATCAGGGCGCTGGAATTCGCCTGCGGGGCCTGCGTGTTGTATTCGCACGTCACGGCAAAGATGCCGAACAGCAGCAGCGCCGTCAGGATGGTTTCATCCAGCAGGGCATGCATGGGCGTCACGAATTCCCCCGGATGGGTGAAAAAGACACCCGCCGCCCCGCCATCGCTGGCCCGGTCAAGGTGATGCGCCAGGTTGTAATGGTCGATCACCGGCTGGTACATGACATAGACCAGCATCGCGCCAATCATTCCCCCCAGGACCTGCGCCCCGCAATAGGGCAGCACCTTGCGCCACGGGAATCCGCGATACAGCGCCAGCGACACGGAAACCGCCGGGTTCGCGTGGGTGCCCGATACGCTGCCGGTGATGTAGATGGCGATCGTGACCCCCAGACCCCATACGATGCACACGCCCCAGTAGGACAGCTTGTACGGGCTGGGATCATACAGCGTGTACATGGCGGCAACGGAATCGCCGATCAGCACGATAATCATGACGGCGAGGCATTCGGAGATCAGCTCCCCGAAGAATTGTCTGTTTATGAACATCGGACCTGCTTTGTTCTTTTTTGTTCGGTCAATGGAAACAGGCCGTTATCGGCCCTTGAGCCCCGATCTTTGCGATCTGGTATGTTCTTAAACGAACATGCGTCGCTTCAAAATGATTATTTTCAGTGGGTCGGGTACAATTTGACGGCAACATTATAAAAAATTTTATGCAGCAAACAAAACCGGTAACTAACGTATTACAATAAAGTATTTTGTGCATTGCACCATGGGAATTGCGGATGCTGTCGCAACAGGAAGATGTGCGATACCGCGCAATTCGTGGTGGCATGGGATATGGCATCGGATGACGGATTTCCGCCAGAAATGGTTTGTATGGAATGGACTTTCCGAATTCTTTCCCCTGGTTCCTGTCGATGGAATAAGTGCAGAAGGCATATTGAAAACCCAAACATGTTCGTTTACGAACATTTCAGGAGGAATTACGCACATGCTGTCCATGGATGAAACGTCCCAGCCATCGTCCCAGATGCCACGCGACAATGGCAAGACGGTCGATATGCTGGTTGTGGGCGGGGGCATAAACGGCGCCGGCATCGCGCGCGATGCGGTGGGCCGGGGTGCCTCCGTCCTGCTGGTGGAGCAGGATGACTTCGCAAGTCATACCTCGTCCGCCAGCACCAAGCTGATTCACGGCGGCCTGCGCTATCTGGAATATTATGAATTCCGGCTGGTGCGCGAGGCCCTGATCGAGCGTGAGCGGCTGCTGCGCATTGCGCCGCACATCATCTGGCCGATGCGTTTCATCCTGCCCTATGCCCCGCAGGCGCGACCGGCGTGGATGCTGCGGATGGGGCTGTTCCTGTACGACCACCTGGCCGGGCACATGACCCTGCCAAAGTCGAAGTCGGTGAACTTCGCCACCAGCCCCGTCGGCGCCCCGCTGAACGGGACATGCGTCAAGGGATTCGCCTATTCCGACGGATGGGTGCAGGACAGCCGGCTTGTGGTGCTCAATGCCATGGACGCGGTGGCCCGTGGCGCGGATGTCCGCACCCGCACCCGCATGGTCAGCGCGCAGCGCACCAATGGCGTATGGTCGGCGGTGATCGAGAATGTGCGCGACGGTTCGCGCGAAACCGTGCGTGCCCGCGTCCTGGTCAATGCCGGCGGCCCGTGGGTCAGCGAAATCCTGCGTGACCGCGCCCGCATCCAGACCGACAAGCATGTCCGCCTGGTCAAGGGCAGCCATATCGTCGTGCCGCGCATGTTTGACGGGGAGCAGGCCTATATCCTGCAGAACCCTGACAAGCGGATCGTGTTCGCCATACCGTACGAGCAGAAATTCACCCTGATCGGCACGACCGACGTGCCGTGGACCCAGGCGCCGGGCCGGGTCGAGATCTCGCCCGAGGAAATCCGCTACCTGTGTGAAAGCGTCAGCCGCTATTTCAAGAAACCGGTGACCCCCGACGACGTGGTCTGGAGCTATGCCGGGGTGCGGCCGCTTTATGACGATGCGTCGAAAAATGCCTCGGCCGTGACGCGCGATTATGTCCTTGATATCGACGCGGCCAACGGGCAGGCGCCGCTGCTGTCGATTTTCGGGGGCAAGATCACGACCTATCGCCGCCTTGCCGAACATGCGCTGGAAAAGCTGCGGCCTTTCCTGCCGGTTCTGTCGGCGGCGGGGTGGACGGCCGATCGCGTGCTGCCGGGCGGTGACCTGGGCGCGGGCGGGTTCGATGGCGCGCTGGCGCGTTTCGCGCGGGCGACGCCCTTCCTCGACGCCAGCCAGCACTGGCGTCTGGTGCGCAATTACGGGTCGTGCGCGATGGATATCGTGGGCGACGCGAAATCGGCGGCCGACATGGGGGAAGGTTTTGGCGGTGGCCTGACGGCACGCGAAATCGATTACCTGATGGACCATGAACGCGCCGAAACGGTGGAGGACATCCTGTGGCGGCGTTCGCGCATGGGGCTGCATGTAACTGACGAGGATGCGGCCCGCCTCGACGCCTATATCCGGCAGCGTCAGGCGCGTTGATCCATTTCATTGCGGCCATGCAAGCCGTGCTATCGATATCTCGATCCTGATGGGACAGGAAACGACAATGAACAAGAAAAACAAAATTCTGGCCATTGACCAGGGTACGACATCGACACGCAGCATCGTGTTCAACCGTGACACCGCGGCACTTGCCACGGCGCATGTTGAATTCCAGCAGCATTATCCCGATCAGGGCTGGGTCGAACATGACCCGGTCGAGATCTGGGGCAATGTCGTCTCCACCGCGCGCGAGGCGATGGAGCAGGTGGGCGGCGCGGAGCAGATCGCGGCCATCGGCATCACCAACCAGCGCGAGACCATTGTCGTATGGGACCGCAGGACGGGCGAACCCATCCATCGCGCCATCGTGTGGCAGGACCGCCGCACCACGGCGCAGTGCGCACGTATGCGTCAGGAAGGGCATGAGTCACTGGTGCGTGAGCGGACCGGCCTGCTGCTGGATCCGTACTTTTCCGCGACCAAGCTTGCATGGATTCTCGACAACGTCCCCGGCGCCCGCAAGCGGGCGGAGGCCGGGGAACTGGCATGCGGCACGATCGACAGTTTCCTGCTGTGGCGCCTGACGGGCGGGCGGGTGCATGCGACCGACATCACCAACGCCGCGCGCACCCTGCTGTTCAACATCCATACCGGGACGTGGGACAGGGACCTGCTGGACCTGTTCCACGTCCCCGCCGCGATCCTGCCGCGCATACAGGGCAACAGCGAACCGTTCGGCGAAACCGATCCGGAACTGTTCGGGTGCCCGATCATGGTGGCGGGCATGGCGGGGGACCAGAACGCGGCGCTGGTGGGGCAGGCCTGCTTCGCGCCGGGAATGGCCAAGGCGACGTACGGCACGGGGTGTTTCGCCCTGCTCAATACCGGGGATCGCCCGGTCATGTCGAACAACCGGATGCTGACGACCATCGGTTATCGCATCGGTGATACGACGACCTATGCACTCGAAGGTTCGATTTTCGTGGCGGGGGCGGCGATACGCTGGCTGCGTGACGGCCTGAACCTGATTACCCATGCGTCCCAGACGGACGACATGGCCACCCGCGTGCCGCACAGCCACGGCGTCTACATGGTGCCGGGTTTCGTCGGGCTGGGCGCGCCGCACTGGGATCCCGACGCGCGTGGCCTGATCTGCGGGCTGACGCTGGATGCGACGGCGGCGCATATCGCGCGCGCGGCGCTGGAATCCGTGGCGTACCAGACCCTTGATCTGGTTGGCGCCATGTTCGAGGACGGCGGCGGCAAGCTCAGCGCGCTACGTGTTGATGGGGGAATGTCGGTCAATGACTGGTTCTGCCAGTTTCTGGCGGATATGCTCCAGACTCCGGTGGAACGTCCCCGGCAGGTGGAAACGACGGCGCTCGGGGCGGCATTCCTTGCGGGACTTGCCGTCGGGGTATGGGACAGTATTCCCGAACTGGCCGGAACCTGGACGCGGGGGCGTCTGTTCCAGCCGTTGATGCCCGCCGATCAGCGCGATGTGCTGGTCCGGGGATGGCATCAGGCCGTGAAGCGTACCCTGACCAGTACTGTTGCCTCTTGAACGACGATAAGAACCCTACAGGAAGGATTGTTACATGACCGTCACGCCGACCCCCTATCAGGTCACCGACCGTAACCTTGCCCTCGAACTGGTGCGCGTGACGGAGGCGGCGGCGGTTGCGGCATCCGCCTGGACCGGGCGCGGAAAGAAGAACGAGGCCGACGGCGCAGCGGTCGAGGCAATGCGCCGCGCGTTTGACACCGTGGCGATCAACGGCACCGTCGTCATTGGCGAGGGCGAGATGGACGAGGCCCCGATGCTGTTCATCGGGGAACATGTCGGCGCGGGCGGCCCGGCGATGGACATTGCCGTCGATCCGCTGGAGGGCACCAACCTGTGCGCCAAGAACCTGCCCAATGCGCTGACGGTGGTGGCCCTGGCGGAAGAGGGGCATTTCCTGCACGCGCCCGACATCTATATGGACAAGATCGTGGTCGGCCCCAACCTGCCCGAGAATGTCGTGGACCTTGACGCCAGCGTGGAAGCCAACCTGAAGGCCCTTGCCAGGGCGAAGGACAAGGATATCCGCGACCTGATGCTGTGCACGCTGGATCGTCCGCGCCATGAGGAGATCATCGGTCGCGCGCGTGCGATGGGGGCGCGCGTGACGCTGCTCAGCGACGGGGATGTCGCGGCGGCCATCGCGGCGTGCCTGGAGGAAAACGAAGTCGATATCTATCTGGGGTCGGGCGGCGCGCCCGAGGGCGTTCTGGCCGCCGCGGCGGTGCGCTGCGTGCACGGGCAGATGCAGGGCCGCCTGCTGTTCGAGGATGAAAGCCAGATCACCCGCGCGAAGGAAATGAACCCCGGCGCCGATCCGTCGCGCAAGCTGGACCTGACGGATATCGCAAGCGGCGACGTGCTGTTTTCCGCGACGGGCGTCACGGGCGGCACGTTGCTGCGCGGCATCAGGCAGAGCAACGGATGGACGATCACCCATTCGCTGGTCATGCGTTCAAAATCCGGCACCCTGCGTTTTGTCGAAGGACATCACGATTATTCCACCAAGACCTGGCGATAAAAACAAAAACCACGAAAGGCTGGTTCGATCATGACAAATCAGGAACGTCCCGTATCCGCGCGCGCATCCCTGTCCCCCGGTGTCGTCACGGGCGCGGATTACCGCAGGCTGGTCGCGACATGCTGTAGCGAGGGATATGCCCTGCCTGCGGTCAATGTCGTCGGAACCGACAGCATCAATGCCGTAATGGAGGCGGCGGCCCGCAACCGTTCGGATGTCATCATCCAGCTGTCGAATGGTGGCGCGCGCTTTTACGCGGGCGAAGGGATGAAGGACCAGAACCGTGCGCGTATCCTCGGCGCGGTCGCGGCGGCGCGGCATGTGCATACGCTTGCAGCGGAATACGGCATCTGCGTGATCCTGCACACGGATCACGCCGACCGGAAACTGCTGCCATGGGTGTCGGGTCTGATTGATGAAAGCGAAATCGCGGTGCGTGAAACCGGCCGTCCGCTGTTTTCGTCGCACATGATCGATCTTTCGGCAGAACCGCTGGAGGAAAACATCGCGGAATGCGCCCGCTTCCTGCGCCGCATGGCGCCCTTGGGGATCGGCCTGGAAATCGAGCTTGGCGTGACCGGCGGGGAAGAGGACGGGATCGGTCACGATCTGGATGATGGCGCCGACAATGCCCACCTCTATACCCAGCCGGCGGACGTGCTGCGTGCCTATAACGAACTGTCCCCGCTGGGATTCGTGACGATCGCGGCGTCATTTGGCAACGTGCATGGGGTCTATGCCCCCGGTAATGTCAAACTGCGCCCCGAAATCCTGCTGCATTCGCAACAGGCCGTGTCGGAGGCGACGGGGCAGGGGGAACGCCCGCTCGCACTCGTCTTCCATGGGGGGTCCGGTTCGGAACAGCGCCAGATCGCGGAGGCGGTTTCCTACGGCGTGTTCAAGATGAACATCGATACGGACATTCAGTTCGCCTTTGCCGAAAGCGTGGGCGGATACGTGCTGGAACATTCCGAGGCATTCCGCCACCAGATTTCCCCATCGACCGGCAAACCGCTGAAGAAGATTTATGACCCGCGCAAATGGCTGCGCATGGGCGAATGCGGCATCGTGGCCCGTCTGGACAAGACATTCGCCGACCTGGGGGCGACGGGAAAGACGCTTGCCGCTTCTTCCTGATGCAATGAGTGAAACGGGGGGAGGTGCGCGCCCTTCCTCCGTCATCCTTGCGCCCGTGGTTTTGCGTGTTCCCCAATTGCAGTAGGTTGCACTTGCGCCGGCGCGGGATCGTGTGCCGGGAATGATGTGGCAGGGGCAGGATCAGGAACATATGGCCAGCGTATCGGCGGAGGAACGACACCGCGAAATCATGGAACTGGTGCGTCTGCAGGGGTACGTCTCGAACGAGGATCTGGCCCAGCGGCTGAATGTAGCGGTGCAGACCATCCGGCGGGATGTCAATGCCCTGGCGCGACAGGGACTGGTGACCCGCCATCATGGCGGGGCGGGGCTGGCGTCCTCGGTTGAAAATATCGCCTATGCGGAACGGCAGGTCCTGAACCGCAATGCCAAGGAGGCGATCGGGCGCATCGCGGCGCGCGCCATTCCCGACAATTCCTCCCTGTTCATCAGTATCGGCACCACGACCGAGGCCTTTGCCCAGGCATTGCGCCGGCACAAGGCCCTGCGGGTCATCACGAACAATCTGCACGTGGCCTCCACCCTGTCGTCGCGGACCGATTTCCAGGTCATCGTGACGGGGGGACAGGTCAGGTTTTCCGACGGCGGCATTACCGGATCGACCGCAAGCACGTCCATTGACCAGTACAGGACGGATTTTGCCGTCATCGGCATAAGCGGGATCGAGGAAGATGGCACCCTGCTGGATTTTGACGCCGATGAAATCAATGTCGCGCAGGCGATGATGCGCAATGCGCGCAAGGTGTTCCTGCTGGCCGATCAGGGCAAATTCGGCCGCCGTCCGATGGGGCGGCTGGGGCACCTGTCCAATATCCATGGTTTTTTCACCGACCGTGAACCCTCCGCACGGATCCGCCAGATCCTCAAGGCAGGCAATGTGCAACTGCATGTGGCGGGTGGGTCATCGGATGACGAGGCACCCTGACGCGGGCAGGGGAGGCGACATTCCGGGCATGTGATCCCGGTTTTTTTGTCATGACGGGACGGCGAAGGGGTCATTTCCGCTAAAAAGGCCAATATATTATCGCACGTAAACATTATACCTTATCAAAGGTCAGGCCATTTCCTGCCGTGCCGGCGCATCGCAGACCTCAGTTCAGGAGGGGGACGGCCTTTGCGCCATCGCACGGATGCGCCCCAGCATCCGGCGCCGGATCAGGCCGCTGACGGGACGGATGGCGTACCAGTAAGGTGCGAAGCGCCGCTGCGATGCCGGGGTCGGGCAGAAGACGCGGGTCCGTGTCGTAACCCGGCGGATATCGCCGGAAAGGGGCGCGATGGCGAACCCCATGGCCAGCCTGCACAGGCCGGGATGATGGCTTTCATGAAAGCAGGCGGCCGATGACAGCGGGACCAGCCCGTAATCGGCTTTCCAGAACGCGCCCATCAGGCCGAAAACGATTTCCCGCTCTCCTTCGCGGCCCAGGATGGTGAAATCGTCCAGATCGAGCATCGGGCCGGGCCTGCGCCCCAAAAGCCGGGCCGGACCTTCGCGCAGGCCGATCGCCAGCCGGATCAGCGGATCATGGAGGGCGCGATAGGCGCGGATGCTGCGCATGATGGCAGCGGCGGGCGCGCGGATGGCGATCCGGTGACATTCCTGAAACTGGTAATGGGGGAGAAGGTTATCGAGGAGAGACATCGGTGACGTGGTCATTTCCGCTTTCCCTGTCACGGCTTTCCTGTCATGGCGCGGGGGCATATCGACGATTGGCATATCACGCATTGTACGTGTGCACGCGCCGCTCCGGCATGGATAAAGATATTGTGCGCCACCTGCCGGCAGCCACGCGACGCAGGCCGCGTACCGGGGCCGATATGGCCGTCTTCGCGCGCCGTTTTTTGATTTTTGTCAAGGGGAATGGGGTATAACCTTCGCCGTGCCGTGGGACGTGGCATTGTCGATGGCGCATTTTGCAATAGGGTGTGTCCAGACGGGAACGGCCATGCCTGAGTGTGATGGTGACAGAATATAGACATCGGGTATCGCCAGGGCGTCCCGCATGTCGTGCGAACGGGTTGGAGCAGAGCAAGATGGCGCAGAAGTTTCGGATCGTGATTGTTGGCGGGGGTGTCGCGGGGCTGGCGCTGGCCACACGCCTGGGCAAGACGGTCGGGAAATCGGGACGCGCGGAAATTACCCTCGTGGATAAAAGCTTCGCCCATGTGTGGAAGCCGATGCTCCACTGCTTTGCCGCGGGCACGGCGGCGAACGAAAATGACCGCATCAGCTTCATGTCGCAGGCCAGCCGCCATCATTTCGATTTCTGGCCCGGCGAGATTTCGGGCATGGACCGCAAGGCCCGGACCATTACCCTTGCCCCGGTGATCGACCCCAACGGGGAAACGATCCTGGAGGAACGCAGCCTGGAATATGATGCCGTGATCCTGTCCATTGGCAGCCGCGCCAATGATTTCGGGACGCCGGGCGTGGCCGAACACTGCATGTTCATCGACAACCTTGTCGATGCGAATGGCTTCAACGACCGTTTCCGCATGGAACTGCTCAAGGCGTTTGCCTATCACCGCGAACTCGACATCGCCATTGTCGGTGGCGGGGCGACCGGAACGCAGCTTGCCGCCGAACTTCACAAGGCCCTGGGCCTTGCCGCGCTTTACAGTTTCGGGGAAAAGCCCCCTGCGCTTAAGATCACGTTGCTGGAGGCCGGGCCGCGCATCCTGCCCGCCTTTCCCGAAAAGGTATCGCAGGCCGCGATGAAGCAGCTGGAGGCCATCGGCGTGACCGTGCAGACCTCCGCCATGGTCAGCGGCGCGGACGAAAATGGCTTCATGCTCAAGGACGGAAGCCGTGTGCCCGCCACGCTGCGTGTCTGGGCCGCCGGGGTGAAGGCCCCTGACGTGACCACGAAATTCGGGGGCATGAAGCTTTCGCGTTCGGGACAGCTTGAGGTGCGTCCCACGCTTCAGGTGATGGATGACGACAATGTCTTCGCCATGGGGGATTGTGCCTTCATCGCGGAAAAGCCGGTGGCCCCCACGGCGCAGGCCGCCCGGCAGCAGGCCCACCATCTGGCGCGTCACCTGCCCGCATGGATGGACGGGCGTCCGCTGCCGCCGTTCGTGTTCAATAACAAGGGGGCGGTGGTCGCGCTGGGCGACTATAACGGCTGGGGCACGTTTCCCGGCGGCACCGTCTTTGGTGGCGGGTGGCTTCATGGCCTTTCCGCCCGGCTGGTCCATCTGATGCTCTATCGCCAGCACCAGTTCGAACTCTACGGACCTGTCCGTGGCATGATATCGTGCCTGGTGGACTGGCTGGACGTGTTTGTCCGCCCCGCGGTGCGCCTTGACTGAGGCTCTGATGACGCGCGGGGCGCGACGGACTGTCCCACGCGTCATCTTTGGGATATGAAACGGCCCATGTCTTCTTTTCCTCCCCTTCCGCGACACTCCCTTGTGGAACAGGCCATCGCAGTCATGCGCGAACGTGTCGCGAAAGGGGAGTGGGCGCTGGGCGAGCGCATTCCCAAGGAAACGGAACTGGCGCAGCTGTTGCAGGTCGGGCGCAACACCGTGCGCGAGGCGGTGCGTGTCCTGTCCCATGCCGGCATGCTGGAGGTGCGGCAGGGTGATGGCACCTATGTCCGTTCGCGGACCGACCCTGCCGATGTGATGCACCGCATCAGCCGGTCAGGGTTGCGCGATCATTTCGAGCTGCGTGTCGTGCTGGAGGCCGAGGCCGCGCGCCTGGCCGCCCTGCGCCGGACGGAGCGCGACCTGAAGCGTCTGGAAAAACTGCTTGAGGCGCGGGGCGAAAAAGTGTCCGACAGCACGGATATGGAGGCTTTTGTCGCGCGTGACACGGCCTTTCACCTTGCGATTGCAGAAGCATCGCATAACAGGGCGTTAAGCGAGCTTTATCGCTATTTCGTCTCCGAGGTGCGGCGCGGCACCCATACCGCCGTGGTGGAGCCCGCCCTGCCGGAACCGGGGCTGGCGGCGCATGTAAGGATCCTTGATGCGATCCGCAATCAGGACCCCGCCGGGGCGGAGCGCGCGGCGCGCGAGGCCGTAACCCCCCTGCTGACGGCGATGGCGCAGGCGTAATCGACGATTTTCAGGGATGGCCGGCGGCGGCTGCCAGCAGGTCGCGAACCTGTGCCACGACGCCTTCCCAGTCCCCCGGACGCGACTGGCGCACGATACGCAGTTGCGGGTACCACTGGCTGTCATGGCGGCCGGACTGCCATCGCCAGCAATTGTCGTACCGGTCCATCATGATGGTCGGTCTGCCCAGGGCGCCGGCAAGATGGACGACCGACGTATCGACCGATACGACGATATCAAGGTTCATGATGATCGCGGCGGTATCATCCATGTCGCGCACGTCATCCATGGGATCATAAAGCTGCATGCCCTCGGGCATGTCCGCCATCTGCTGCGCATGCTGGCCACGTTGCAGGTTGACCAGATGGATCCCCCCTATCGTGGTCAGGGGCGCAAGCTGGGAAATATGCATCGAACGCTTGCGGTCGATGGCCTGTGCTTGCGCCACGCCCGGTCGGCTGGCGCCACCCCAGACGATCCCGACGCGCAGGCCCGGACGCGGTGGCATGTAATCTTCCCATCGCAGGATTTTTTCCGGATCAGCCCACAGGTAGGGTATCGGCGCCCCGATGATGTCGGATGTCCGGCCCAGCGCGCGCGCAAGGCTTCCGAACGGGCAGTGCCAGTCATGCGCGGGCAGCGGGCGCAGCGGATCGATAACCCGTTCGACCCCGTAAATACGCGTGCCAAGGGGCAGTATCTCACGCGGAAGCTGAAGGGTGACGCGCGCGCCGCGCCGGATCAGCGCGGGGACAAAGCGCAGATACATCAGCATGTCGCCCAGCCCTGCCTCTGACAGGACCACGATGCGCTGTCCCGTCAGGTCCGTATTCTGCTCCAGCGTTGGCAAAAGACGTTCAAACGGGTGTTTCTGGCGTCCCGGCATGCGCAGGCGCCATTCATATTCGGGCCAGCCCTGCGCATGCCGCCCGGCCTTGAGCAGGGTCATGGCGTGGTTGAGGTGGATCTGCGGGTCATCGGGACGCAGCGCCAGCGCCTGCTGGTGATGATGCAGGGCCTGATCCATCTGGTTGTCGATGGTCAGGATATGCGCGAGGTTGGCATGCGTCATCGCGCTGCGGGGATGATATTCCAGCAGGTGGCGCAGCAGCGCCTGCGCGTCGCGGGCCTGTCCCAGTTCATTCTGCGTCACCGCCAGCAGGTTGCCGGTCCGCAGGGCGGCGGGATGACGCCTGCATCCTTCCACCAGCACTTCAACCGCATCGGTCATGCGGTTCTGCAGCAGCAGGAATTCCCCCAGCAGGTCATACAGGCGGATATCGTTGGGCGTCTGCATCAGGGTCGCGTGCAGCGTCGCCTCGATTTCCGCGATGCGCGAATGACGCAAAAGAAGCGTCATCATGTCCTGCGCGGGATGACGCGCCGTCGGATTGTCATGCGCCAGACGGCATAGCAGTCGCGCCGCCCTGGCCGCGCGGCCGCTGCCCGCCAGCGCATGGGCAAGGATGACGTCGGCCCGCCCGTCGCCGCACATCGGCTCGACCAGCGCGCGGGCCTGCGCGAAGTGACCCGCGTCCAGGTTCTGCATCGCCTGGCGCAGCCGCTGCGTGCGCTCCGCCGTCCTGTCCGATGCTTTCGCCACGGTTACCCCCGCGTGTGGAAGGTTCAGGCGGCGGCCGCGTCAGGGGCAGGCGGCAGCAGCTTGCCGGGGTTCAGGATGTTCCGCGGATCAAGGGCCTTCTTGATCGCGCGCATGACCTCCAGCGCATTTTCGCCGTGTTCGGCAGCCATGAACTCCATCTTGCCGCTGCCGATCCCGTGTTCGCCGCTGCATGACCCGTTCAGGGCCAGCGCCCGGCGCACGATCCTGCGGTCCAGTTCCATCGCGCGTTCATATCCATCGGGTTCGGGGGGGACCATGATGATGGTGTGGAAATTCCCGTCCCCAACATGCCCCACGATGGGGGCCGGCAGTCCCGATGCCTCGATATCCGCCTTGACCCCCGTGATGAGTTCCGTCAGCGCGGAAATGGGAACGATGGCGTCCGTCGCGATGCCGTTGCGACCGGGATATGCCGCAAGGGCCGCCCAGTAGGCGCTGTGGCGCGCTTTCCATAGGCGGGTGCGTTCTTCCTGGCTCGTGCTCCATACGAAGCCGAGGCCATTATTGTCGGCGGCGATGGATTCCACCATTTCCACCTGTTCGCGCACGGCCTCCGGCGATCCCTGGAATTCGAAGAACAGGGTCGTGATGGGGCGGTAGTCCTCCAGCTTGGAATAGGCGATGCAGGCTTCCATCTGGGCATCGTCCAGAAGCTCGATCCGCCCGATCGGCACGCCCACCTGTATGGTGGAGACCGCCGTGCGCACCGCATCGCCCAGATCTTCGAACTGGCACGTCGCGGCGGCGATGGTTTCGGGAATGCCATGCAGCCGCAGCTGGATTTCGGTAATGATGCCCAGCGTGCCTTCCGAACCGATGAACAGGCCGGTCAGGTCATAACCGGTGGACGACTTGCGCACCCGCCCGCCCGTATCGACGATACGCCCGTCGGCCATGACGACCCGCAGCCCCAGCACATTTTCGCGCATGGTGCCGTAACGCACCGCCGCCGTGCCGGAGGCACGGGTGGCGCACATCCCGCCGAACGTGGCCTCCCCGCCCGGATCGACCGGAAAGAACATGCCCATGTCGCGCAGATGCGCATTGAGCGACTGGCGCGTGACCCCGGCTTCCACCCGGCAGTCGAGGTCATCGGCATTGACCTCCAGGACACGGGTCATGCGTGAAAGGTCAAGGCTGATGGCATCCGTTGCGGGGGTGACGTGGCCTTCGACCGACGTGCCGCCCCCGAAGGCCACGACCGCCACCGCGTGTTCATGGCAGGTGCGCAGGACCAGCGCCACGTCCCCGGTGCTTTCGGCGAACACCACCAGCGCGGGCAGGCTGGCGCGTTTCCATCCCTCGCCATGGCTGTGCTGTTCCCGGATCGATTCATTGGTCGTGACCCGTTCGCCCATCTGCTGATGCAGGATCCGGGCGACCGTGGCGATGGAGGGCGAAAGCGGAGAGAACATGAACGGCGGTCCCATCAGGCGGTAATCCTGTTCCGGGTTATCCGTACAGGCGCCGGATCGCAAGGTCGGCGCGCAGGATCAAGGGTCAGCGCCCAGGGTCAGCGCGGGGGTGAGGGAACATCCACCGTCATGCCGAAATGCCGTTCCAGAAGGTCGATATTGCGCAGGTTCGCCTTGTATACCGTATCCGCCAGATCGCCGAGGACAGGGACAAAGTCGAACAGCAGTTCCACCAGCACGTTCGCCAGCATCCGGAGGATGATTTTCCCCGGCACGTTCATCCGGTATGCTTCCCAGATGATATAAAGCGAAGGGATCGCCATCACCGCGGTCCCGGCCACCGGCAGCGCCCCGATCAGCGTATCGAGCCCCCAGCGCACGCGCGTGCCCGGTATCGTGAAGGCTGCGTCCAGCAGGGTCGCCAGCCGCCGCAGGCGCTGGACGCGGCGCCTGATTTGCGTGCCGTCAAGGGACGGGCGGGTCGTGAACGGGGACGAGGATGAAGCGGTATGTGCCATGACTGCGCATATGGGGTGGCGGCGCGGCGCGGACAATGGGGGATCGTACCTTCCTAGCGGTCGATATGGCCCATGTCCCGTTCGGGCGCGATGATATCGCGGACCTTCTGCTTGAGCTCCTTCGGGCCGGGGAAACCGCCATCGCGCCTGCGTTCCCAAATCAGGTGGGGACCGACATGGATTTCAAAACGGCCGCCACTTCCCGGCACAAGGGTCACGCCGCCCAGTTCCTCGCCAAACGTCGCAAGCAGTTCCTGCGCCATCCATGCCGCACGGAGCAGCCAGTTGCAGCGCGTGCAGTAATGGATGGAGACATGCGGTTTTTCATTCGGCTTTTCGTCCATTTCGGTCCCTCCGTGTCTCTTTCATTGTGCCTGCGGCGATAGCGCATCAAGGGCAGGCACGTAAAAAAGATCACGGATTGCCGGACCGGGTGTCAGGCCGGCAGGCACGGGTCAGACCGCATGCACGCGCTTTTCGCGCGGCCAGAACCGCAGCGCGGCGCAGGCATTGATAAAGGCGGGCGCGTCCTTGGCCTTGGTCAGCCTGATGATGCCGTCGTCGCGTTCGGACGCACCCACCCCCGCCGCATCCAGCAGTGGTTCGGCCGATGCGGAAAATCCGATGAACTTGGCATGGGCAAAGGCATCCGCGATGAAATCGCGCATCGTCGCCTCGCCCAGCAGCAGCGTGCTGCCCTGCGCGGAAGGAAGCAGGACCACCGCGTCATACAGGACCGACGGGCCGCCGTTGATCTTCTGCATGACCGGCAGGATCTTGCCCCGGTCATCGGATATGTTGCCGATGCGCGGCCCGACCAGTTCCGTCTCCACCCCTTCCTGATGGGCGGCTTCCTGCACGGCGGACAGCAGGGCGGCGTCCGTGCCCTCGCTCACCACGATGCCAAGCTTGCGCCCGCGAAAGCTGCCGGGGCCATTCTTCAGGATGCTCAGCGCGTCGGAAGGCGGCAGGTCCGTCCGGACCGGCAGGGGGCCGACCGCCGCGTCGGGAAGCGTGGTAATGCCCAGCCCGTCCGCCACGCCACGGGCTAGCGCCTCGTCCACGTTGCGCAGGTGCGTAAGCATGCGCATGCGGATGGCGGGCGTCTCCACCTTGCTCAGTTCAAAGACGAAGGCGTCCTTCATGTGGGTCTGCTCGACCGGGGTCTGGCTGATATAGAACTGGCGCGCCTGGCTGTAATGATCCCCGAACGCGGCCGAACGCTCACGCGTCTTGGCCCCTGACTGTTCCTGCGGAAAGGAACGGTAGCCGGTGCGGGGATTTTCGCGTGGGCCGCCCTGCGGCTGGGGCCATGAATTGGGTTCGTAATTCGCCCGTCCCTTCGGGTTGTGCATCGCCATGTGCCCGTCCTGCTGGAAATTATGGAACGGGCATTTGGGCGCGTTGATCGGGATATGGGTGAAATTCGGACCGCCGAGGCGCTTGGTCTGGGTATCGAGATAGGAAAAATTCCGCCCCTGAAGCAGCGGGTCGTTGGTGAAATCGATGCCAGGCACGATATTCTGGGTGCAGAAGGCGACCTGTTCGGTCTCGGCAAAGAAATTGTCCACCACCCGGTTCAGCACAAGGCGGCCGACACGGCGGATGGGCACCAGTTCCTCGGGGATCAGCTTGGTCGCGTCCAGGATGTCGAAGGGGAACCGGTCCGCGAATTCGTCATCGAACAGCTGTACCCCAAGGTCCCATTCGGGGTAATCGCCCGCGTTGATGGCGTTCCACAGGTCGCGGCGGTGAAAATCGGGGTCCGCGCCGTTGATCTTCAGCGCCTCGTTCCAGACCACGGACTGCAGGCCCTGACGTGGCTTCCAGTGGAATTTGACGTAGGTGGAGCGTCCCTGCGCATCGATCAGGCGGAAGGTATGGACGCCAAATCCCTCCATGAAGCGGAAGGAGCGCGGAATGGCGCGATCCGACATGGCCCAGCAGACCATGTGCGTGGCCTCGGGCGAGAGGGAGACAAAATCCCAGAAATTGTCATGCGCCGTCTGGGCCTGCGGAAAGGCGCGATCGGGTTCTTCCTTGGCCGCGTGGACAAAGTCGGGGAATTTGATGGCGTCCTGGATGAAGAAGACCGGTATGTTGTTGCCGACAATGTCCCAGTTGCCCTGCTTTGTATAAAGCTTTACCGCGAAGCCACGCACGTCGCGCACGACATCGGACGATCCCTTTGCCCCCGCCACGGTGGAAAAGCGCACGAAGGCCGGCGTCTTTTCCCCGACATTGCCGAAGATGTCGGCATGGCAGACATCGGCAAGGGAATCCGTCAGCTCGAAATAGCCATGGGCCCCGTATCCCCGTGCATGGACCACGCGTTCGGGAATGCGTTCATGATCGAAGTGGAAGATTTTTTCACGGAAATGGAAATCCTCCATCAGGGCGGGACCATCCGCGCCCTGGCGCAGCGTATTCTGGTCATCCGCGACCGGGGTGCCCTGCTGGGTGGTCAGGGTGGGGATATCAGCGTCATCCGCTGTCTGATGGGTCTCCCCGCCCGTGCCTGTCCGGCTGTGGGGCGGATGCGGGATGGCGCTGGCATTCATCGCGTCTTCTCCTTTATACCGACCCGCCGACACTGGCAGGGCGGGGGTAAAATGTTCGCTAAACTAACGGGATGTCCGTGTGATGGTTCCGGCGTGGGCCGTCCGGGCCGCGTGGCAGGTGGCACGGGTAAAGCCGCGCGACGGCAGGTCGCGGGGTGGCGGCGGCTGGCGTACGCGTGCATGGCCGCGGGCGCGATGGTGCTGGCATCGCCACGGGACGCCCATGCGGATGCCCATGCCACGGCCACACCGGGCAGTGTCGAGTTCGCGCAGCTGACATGGACGGAAATCCGTGACGCGCTGGCGCAGGGCTGGACCAGCATCGTGATCCCGGTGGGGGGCACGGAACAGAGCGGCCCGTTCATCGCGGTGGGAAAGCATAACGTGCGCGCCACCGTTCTGGCGCAGCGCATCGCGCAGAAGGCCGGGCACATGCTGGTCGCCCCGACCATTGCCTATGTACCCGAAGGGGGCACCGCGCCCCGTACGTCGCACATGCGCTTTCCCGGCACGATCAGCATTCCGCCAGCGGTGTTTCGCGAACTGGTCAGTGGCGCTGCGGAAAGCCTGCGGGTGCAGGGGTTCCGGCGTGTCATCCTGCTGGGCGATCACGGCGGGTACCAGAAGGACCTGAAAGCCGTGGCGCAGGCCCTGAACCGCAAATGGGCCGGCACGGGGGCGCATGTGGTCTATCTGGCGGCGTACTATGACGTCATCGCCGGGGCCTATGCCGGTTTCCTGCGCAGGCGTGGGCTGGGCGCGGACGTCGGCATGCATGCCGATATCAGCGATACGTCCCTGATGCTGGCGATCCGGCCGGACATGGTGCGCGAGGACGCCCTGCGGCATGCCGCCCTTCCGGGGGCGGCACAGGGGGTGTATGGCGGCGACCCCCGGCCCGCCACCGCCGCGCTGGGACAGGTGGGGGCGGACATGCAGGTGGCGGCCGCCCTCAGGGCGCTGGAAACCGATAAAAACGGTCCGGTTTCTCCCTGATTGCCAGATTTTTGCCGCGTGCTATAGGGGCGGCAGGAGAGTGGATTGCATGACCGTAAAAAAACTGTTTCTGATGTCCGGGCTATGTATGGCGGCCCTGGCGTGGGGTGGATCGTCCGCGGCGCGGGCGCAGCAGGTGCAGACAATACCGGGCATGCCGCCGGTGGTGGATCCCCGCAACATCTATACCGAAACGACGTCGGATCACATCGCGCCGGAAGTGGCGCAGGATCCGCCACGGATTTATGTCCCCAACCTTCGGTCGAACAACGTCTATGTCATCGACCCCCAGACCTATAAGGTCGTCAATCGTTTCCGCGTGGGCAAAAGCCCCCAGCATGTCGTGCCGTCATGGGACCTGCGGACGCTGTGGGTCACCAACAATGCCGAAGGCACGACCAACGGCACCCTGACGCCGATCGATCCGCGCACGACCCTGCCGGGGCCGGAGGTCGCGGTCGATGATCCTTACAACATGTATTTCACGCCGGATGGAAAATCGGCCATCACGGTGGCCGAAGCACGCGAGAGGCTGGATTTCCGCGATCCCCATACCATGCAGTTGCAGACATCCGTGTCGGTGCCGCGATGCAAGGGCGTCAATCACGCCGATTTCTCGATTGACGGGCGCTATGCCATCTTTACGTGCGAATTCGGTGGTTACCTGGCCAAGGTGGATACCGTGAACCACACGGTCCTCGGCTATCTCAAGCTGTCGAGTGGCGGCATGCCGCAGGATATCCTGACGGCGCCGAACGGCCATACATTCTATGTCGCGGACATGCACGCGGATGGCGTGTTCATCATTGATGGCGACAGTTTCCGTGAAACGGGCTTCATCCCGACCGGTGTCGGCACCCACGGCCTTTATCCCAGCAGGGATGGCACGATGATGTACGTTGCCAACCGTGGGTCGCACAAGATCCATGGCCCGCCCCATGGCAAGGCCGGTGGCGTATCCGTTGTCAGCTTCGCCACCGAAAAAGTGGTCAGGCAGTGGCCCATCCCGCATGGCGGCAGCCCGGACATGGGCAATGTCAGCGCCGACGGCAAGACATTATGGCTGTCGGGCAGGTTCGATGACGTGGTGTACGCATTTGACACGACAAGCGGCGCGGTGCGTAAGATCGCGGTGGGGCAGGAACCCCATGGCCTGACGGTCTGGCCGCAGCCGGGACGTTATTCGATCGGGCATACCGGCATCCTGCGGTAAAAAACTGCTTTGGCCGGGCAGGACGTTCCCTGTCCGGCTGTCTGCCCGGTTTGTGGACAGGAAACGACCGCCTGTCCGCCATCGCGTCTGACAGGCCGGGCAGGGGACGTTCGATAAGGGGGAATGCGAGGCATGTCCGATGCGGTCCAGATCCACTTTTCTTCCCTGATCCCGCCCGAGCGGCAGGCGGCCGTGCTTGAAGCACCCCATTTTGTCCGCTGGCGTGACGGGTTATGTGCCCGTTTCGACGTGCGCCGCATCGACGTGCACGATGTCGTCATGTTCGGCACGCGCGTGGGGTTCATATTCGCCGTGGCGGATGCACTGCATGATGGCAGGCCCGTGCCCGGGGCCGCGATGCTGCGCGGGGATTCGGTATCTGTCCTGCTGGTGCTGACATGCCCGGGGGAAACCCCACGCACGGTGCTGACGCAGGAAGCGCGTGTCCCGATTGCCCGTCCTGATCTTCTGGCGCTGCCAGCCGGGATGCTGGACGGGGGGGAATTCGTCAGTACCGCCCTGCGTGAACTGTCCGAGGAGGTCGGTGTGGACTTGAAGGTCCGCAAGACCGATCTGGTGCTGCTGGACACCGTCTGGCTTTCGCCCGGTGGCACGGACGAAGCGATCGCCCTGTATTACGCGGAACTGGAGGTCAGGGCCGAGGTCCTTCGTGCAATGGACGGGCGCCATACGGGGCTGGCGAATGAACATGAAAACATCCGGCTGCATGTCCTGCCGCTGCATGATCTGCCCACGATCGGGCGGACGGATGCCAAGACCGTCCTGTCCTATCATCTCTATCTGGCCCGTAAGGGTACGGCGGGCGAAATCACCGGAGATTTTCCTGTTGACACATAAGCGTGAGGTACATCATAAAACCGGGAAGCAGATTTGCCTTGGCAACTGCTTCTTGGACGTTTCCTCCCTAAACTCAAGCGGTGCGCATGCACCGCTTTTTTTTGATCTGGCTTATTATATTTTTTTATAATTATCCAAGATCGATTATATTGAAAAACGCCGTAGCGAATTTCAGGGATATGATCATGAGTGGTATTTTCGACGATGTAATGGGAAAACTGACCGATCTGGCCGCCAGTTCGGGACTGTCGGGGCAGATTCATTCCTACCTGTCGCAGATGCTGACGCCCGCCATGATTTCTTCCCTTCTGGACCAGGCCCAGCAGGCGGGGCTGACCGACAAGGTCCGCTCATGGATCGGTTCAGGCGAAAATCTGCCGATTTCTGCGGATGAACTCCGCTCGCTGCTTGGCAATCAGCAGGTGCAGGCCCTTGTCGATCATGTTGGCCTGCCGGCCAATACAATCCTGCCTGTCCTTGCGCATCTGCTTCCGGCGGCGGTCAACGCCCAGACCCCGCAGGGCGAGGTTCCTGCAAAAGCCTGATCGGGTATTCTGGGAGTTTCGAATAGCTGATGCCGCGGGTCGGACCTGATTCCGGCCCGTCACGGCGCGATGGGTGCGCATGCTGTCTCAGGCAGCTCCGGGCCCGGAGCTGCGTTTCACCGACAACCCGGTGCCGGGGAATGCATTTTCGGCTGTTTTCCTCCTTCGTGTCCATCCACGCGGTTACATGCGTGAGTATTGCAGGGGAGGGTGCAAATGGTGCAGAAAAATTGCACAATTTGCACATATATCTGCCGAATCCCATGGTCGGCACAACAGGGATCGAACCTGTGTCCCTTGACATGCCAAGAAGATGACTGTGCTGATTTAATTCAGTACAGACAACGGATCATTATAAATCACTGTGTCCACGACCGAATGATCTCATCCCGATAGGCATGCGGCGTCATCGCCTGTGAGTCGGACCGCCGTCATGTTCGGTGGCAGGTCTGAATGTGATCGAGCATGTGAGGGGACGGAAGGTTTGTGCGCAACGACTGACGCTGTTGTAACCGTCGCCATCCGGGTGGCCATCTGAAATGGAAGCATGCCAACATGCGGTTTCCTTCCCGGCCGTAATTCCCGGCGGCTTGCGTGCTGATCAGAACATAAGGATCATCATGCGGGGATTGGAGGGGACATGATGAAGCTCTGGATTACCGCAACCGTAATCGCCTTGTCGCTTGCATCCTGCTCGCATCGGCACCCTCGCGAACGGCAGGAAACGCCTGCGTGCGTAAATTACCACGCGATGATGACTGCCCCCATGCCGCCAGATGCCATACGGAAACTGCAGGAACAGTGCGAGAAAAGTCAGCCACATTCCTGACGGATGATTGCAGGGCCTAATGACTGGCCATCCGATACCCCAGTTTCGCGAGTTCAGCCATGATGCCGGACAGGACATGCTGCAGGCTGGAAAAACCCTGATGCCGTTGCAGCGTGCATTCATCCATATAGAGGTGACGGCTGATCTCCATCTGCAATGCATGCACGCCCTTGCGCGGACGCCCGTAATGTCGTGTGACATATCCCCCGGCAAAAGGCATGTTACGGACAACACGATACCCATGCGCCATCAGGATATCCTCGACCAGTGTCGTGACCTCTGGCGCGCAGGAAGTTCCCCAGGCATTTCCCAGAACAAAATCAGCCTGCTCGCGCTGTCCCTGTCGTGGCATCGAATGTCCGTCCAGCAGGATGCATACGCCATGTTTTTCCACACTGCCGTCAATCAGCGAGGCCAGTGCGGCATGATAGGGATACCAGCAGCCACGGATGCGGTATTCCGCCTCCTCGAAATCGAGCGGACGGCTGTAAATCAGCCCGCCGCTTCCTGCCAGGCGCGCAATCGTTCCAAACCCTGCCTTCACCTTTTTGCTTGAGGTGTTGCACCACCCCGGCAGCGTGTCGCGAAACATGCTGGGGTCGAGTTCCCATGCTTCCCGGTTCGCATCGCAATAGGCGCGGGGGAAAGTGGCATGAAGCAGGCTTGCCCCGTAATCCGGCGCATGTTGCAGCAGTTCCTCGACAAAGCAGTCCTCGCTCCGGCGCAGGGCAAAAGGTGTCAGGCGCGACTGTTTCAGGAAGTGGGCGGTATAGTTCCGTCCGGAATGCGGCGACGCCACCACCAGCGGCGCATTCCCATGCCGGGGGTGAATGATCTCAAAGGGAGCGAGGGCGGCTAGCGACATGAGAACACAGGGGATTCAGGGAAACTGACCGGCAGGACGGGATAGGAACGCATATCGGGCATAGGCGCAGCACGCAGGATTTTGGTCAATGTGAATTTTTTTGAAGAAAGGGGGTTGCACCATGCCCAAACGAGAGCTAGAAGCCATTCCACCGAAGCACAAGGGCGCATAGCTCAGCGGTAGAGCACTACCTTGACATGGTAGGGGTCACAGGTTCAATCCCTGTTGCGCCCACCACGTGCTTCGGTCAGAAACCCCCGGAAAACCGCCATTTATTGCGCGGTTCCGGGGTTTTTCATTTCTTCTGGAAAATCCGCCAGCGTCCGCCATGATCCGTAAAAAATCTCCCTGATCCGTGCAAAATCCGTGCAGTCATTTTGGGGTCTACCGCAGGATATCAGGGCCGTGTGCCCACCACCTGATGATCTCATCCCGATAGGTATCTGGCATCAGTTTGGCATAGCCAGTGACGGTCTTGATCTCACTCCAGCCCCCGTCTGCCTGTAGCCTGAGCAGATCCTTGTGAACGCAGTAATGCCATCTCGCCCAGTCCCTGCTTTTTCATCAAGATAATCGCCCGGCAGGATTTCTACCATCTTGGCCTGAACGGAGACGGCAGATGAACGCAACCGCAAAGTTCGGCGGCCTTGGGGCGGTCATTGCGTTGCTGCTGGCCGAGGTGCCGAGGGAGCATGCGCTTTATGGTTCCGCATTCATTCTTGCGTGCGCAGCGGTCGCCGCGATGATCCCGTCGCCCCACGCGGGCAGTCGGTGGGCCGTCGCCCATCAGACCAGGACGGATATCGGTCTGAATGTCGGATGGGCAGAAAACCACTTCAAGCCGGGACAGTTGGGCATGTATGTGCCACTATGGGACAAGCCCGCAGCGGAACTGGTCGTCGCAGCCGTGGGGATCCTGGTGCCAAACAGGAAGAGCCAGCCGGAGGACATCGTGAAATGAAGAAGATTGCTTTTCTCTGCGCGGTCCTGCTGGCGCCCATGGCGGCGCAGGCCCAGTCCATGCCCGGGCGGAAGTCCTATGCGCAAACGGGGGATCCGGCCCATATCGTGCCATCCGCCGGAACCACCGATGGCGTGGCGGCGTCATTGGTGCAATACACCCCGGCATGGACGGGCGCAGTTGGCCGACCTATGTCTGCACGTCTTACGGATTCCCTGAACGTGAAAGATTTTGGGGCGGCATGTAACGGGACCGTGACCAGCGACGATACAAACGCCTTCAACGCTGCCATGAAGGCAGCGGCGGCGTCCAATAAGCACGTCTCGATACCTGGTGTGACCTGCTACATCACCAGCACGGTCACCATTCCGGCGGGTGTGACTGTGTCGGGGGCGGGGATGGGCTCCACCATAATACAGGCAGGGAGTGCTGGAAAGTTCGTGTTCGGCGCTGGGGCATATGCCGGGATACAGGACCTGACCATCACCCAATATGGAACGAATCCGTCGTGTCGTATCGATGCCGCGACGAACACTCCGTTCGGAGCGTCCATCAGAGACGTGCACATAATCAACCCTGTCTGCGGAATCGATTTATCCGGTAATTCCCAGATAGTGGATAGGGCGCGCATTGAAGGCGTCTCCAGGATTGGACTACGCATCGGCCATGCTACCACTTTGGCAGCTACCGTTGATCCACGGGTGACCAATACGACCATTGCATCCGCACGAGGGGCGACTGGCATGCGGATTGAAGATGCCGGGGGCCTTTATCTTGTTAATAATGATGTCTTGTACGGCGCTTACGGAACTGTATTCGATCCCGGTAAAAACCAGCAGATCACGTGGGTGTTCGCCAGCAATACCGTGCTGTCAGACACGGCAACGGTCGATGGTTTGAAAATCGATACGGCTGACGCCACCGCCCAGGTCAAGGGCCTGAACTTTGAGGGTTCATGGTCGTCTTCAAACGGCAATATGGGCGTGAACATCAAGAACACCGCAGGGGGTTCAATTCAGAACATTGCGTTCTCCGGAATGCGGTTTTACGGGAATCGGGCGAATACAATCGACGTAACCGGCATGTCGCACTTTCGAATATTCAATAGTGAGTTCTGTGGTGGTGGTCCTACCGGAACTGATCTGTATATCAACACAGGTGTTACGCATGTCATTGTCGCGAATAACGATTTTACCGGCACCTGCGGCAATGAGGCTTCCGGTTCTCCTGCGGGAATTGTGTTTGTTTCCAGGAATAATAACGTTGTGGTGCAGGGTAACGACTTTGCCGGTTTGACCACTGCGATCAATCTGGGGTCGAACCGAACCATTCCTTCAAGTTCCATCACAGGGAACTTGAAGTAATTCTAATATATCCGACATATAATTTCATGTTCCGCATTATACTTTTCCGGCAAAGGGAAATGCTATGAGCAGCCGGAAGAACAGTGAAGGGTGTTCTGGCGGCGCGAAAGAAGGAAACCTTTCCCGCCAACCCCTGCTGCGCGCCGGGGCCCGGGTTCGGCGTGTGCTGGCTGCACTGGGTTGCGCTCGAACCGCGCAGCCTGTGGGAAGATGAAATACGGACAGTATAAGTGCGAGAAAGCCATTCAGGCCGAAGGGACGTCGGTCTATGCTGAATGGCCAGTAGACAGAACGGGATATTTCATCAAATGAGAGAACCTAATAACGAACGCACAAAAAGCTGGACCGAAGATCCTTATTTCACTGATGCCTTGGATGCGCTTATTGAGAAGCGTGAACGTGGTCTGCGCTTCATTACGCTCGACATGGAAGCCATCAGTGAGGTCATCTCCAATTGCGATGGCCCTGCGTACCGTTTGCTTGATGCTATGGTCAATATAAAGGAGACGGAAGGCTATCATGGAATGCGAGGGGCACCCCGCGTTCTTCTGGCTACGCTATATAGGTTGGCGGAGATTTCAAAAACTGTGTAATGAGGGGTGTAGGAACGGAATTTAAAATGATTGTCAAAGCCCTCTTTCTTCCCGCCCAATCGTCTGACCCGGAAGTTGGAGAGGATTGGCATATAGGGGCGGCCCGCACGGTGTTACGCTGACCGGCAGCCGATACGACAGTTTTACTGTCCGCATCCGATCCCACACTGCCTGAAACAGATTGTTCTTGATCTTCTGCCCGAGTGGCAGTGCGTCATTCCATGCGCACTCCTGTCGGTGTTTCTGAACGTGGCGGCGGACAGTTTGGGGCGTATTGGCTGTATCTGCGCTGCTCCAGCTGCCTCCAGTTCAAAAACACCGCCTTGATCCCATCAGAACCAATCGGGGGGCGCGGATGCATCTTCTGACGCGGCCATCCTTTCGATACGGTCCTATCGCTATTGCCAGCCTGCGGGTGTAGAAGCGTCGGTTCATCCAGATGGAGCATCCATAGTGACGACTGTTCGCTGGCATACCGCCGTTTCGCCGGAGGTGGATCCGTCCATCTGTTCATTTTCCGTTATCAGGGGAAAAGATCGTTTCGCCCATAGCCGATTGTCGGCTTGGGGAAACATTGCACGATGACCGCCCCCTGCAAGGTCCTGATGATCTTTCCGCGTTTCAACGCCAACTCCTTCTGGAACTATCAGGAAGCCTGTGACCTGGCGGGCGCGCGTTATCCGGCAGCCCCCCTTGGGCTGATCACGGTTGCGGCCCTGCTGCCTGAAAACTGGGAAGTCCGTCTGGTCAATCGCAATACCGAAACCCTGGGCGATGACGATCTCGGCTGGGCCGACATCGTGATGACCGGCGGGATGCTGCCGCAGCGTAACGACGCCCTGCACATTATCGAAATGTGCCGTGCCCGTAACAGGCCGGTGGTGGTCGGCGGTCCCGATGTCACGTCCAGCCCGGCGCTCTACAGTGCCGCGAATTTTCAGGTCCTGGGCGAGGCCGAGGAAATCATGGGTGATTTCATCGCCGCTTGGCATCGTGGTGACAGGCAGGGCGTGTTCGAGGCCCCGATGGGCAAGACGGACGTCACGAAAAGCCCGCTGCCCCGCTTTGACCTGCTGAAGCTGGACCAGTATTTGCATGTCGGCGTCCAGTTTTCGCGTGGCTGTCCGTTCAGCTGCGAATTCTGCGATATCATCGAACTGTATGGCCGGGTGCCGCGCACCAAGACAAATGGACAGGTGCTGGCCGAACTCGATGCCCTGTATGCCCTTGGCTATCGTGGGCATGTGGATTTTGTCGATGACAACCTGATCGGTAACAAAAAGGCGCTGAAGAAATTCCTACCGGACCTCAGGGCATGGCAGGATAGGAAAAACTTCCCGTTCGAGTTTTCAACCGAGGCCTCGATCAACCTTGCCGATGATGCCGACCTGCTGCGCAGTCTGTCGGACACCAATTTCTTCGCCATATTCGTGGGGATCGAAAGTCCGGATACGGACTCCCTCGTCCTGATGCAGAAAAAGCAGAACACAAGGCGCAGCCTGCAACAGAGCATCGAGACGATCCACAGGGCGGGGATTTTCGTCAATGCCGGCTTCATCGTGGGGTTCGACAGCGAAAAGGGCAGCGTTGCGGCCGGCATGATCGAATGTATCGAGGATACGTCGATCCCGGTCTGCATGGTCGGCCTGTTATATGCCCTGCCCACGACCCAGCTGACGCGCCGCCTGCGGGCCGAAGGGCGTCTCTTTTCCGGCGGGGAACAGACGCAGTCAGGGGACCAGTGCACCGCCGGGCTGAATTTCGAGACGAAGCGGCCACGCCGTGACGTGCTGGATGATTACAGGACGGTCCTTAAGGCCATCTATGACCCGGTTGCCTATTTCGGTCGCGTGCGACGGCTTGGCCGGATGCTCAGGCGCGGGCGGGGCCATCGGATGATACGTGGCGACCTGCGCAGCTTTGTCCGGCTCCTCTTTCGCATCCATCGCGCGGGACCTGGCACGGCGGGGCAGTTCTGGCGCATGCTGCTGGATTGCGCCCTGCATAACCCGAAGGCATTGCCCTATGTGGTCATGACCAGCGCGCTTTACCTGCATCTGGGGCCGTTTTCGCGGCGGGTCGTTGGCGAGATCGACAGGGAAATCGCAGACGTGGATGCAGGACGATGGCAGGGGCAGCCGCCTGTGGTGCCGGTGGCGCAGGTGTTCGTGCCTGCCTGACCGCCGTCAGTGTCGGACGACAGGAACGACAGGAACGACAGGGGAGCCTTCATGCCTGTGGACAATGGCATGAAGGCCTTCTGGCGGGGCGGGGGCATGTCGGGTTTGGTTCCGGCACGCGAGATGGCAGGTCTGGTTGCAGGACGGTTCCAGCCTGCTGTGTCCCATCCGCAGGTGTTATCTATACCCATTGGTATCATTGACCGTTGCGTTCATTCGCGAGATTATCGCTGAATGCTTCAGGGTTTTATTGTTAAGTCAAAATGTTGTTTATAAATCATCTGTTCCCAGACATATTTATCCATGGAACTGTTTTCAGTTATTCTGATGTTGATATTCTGGCGGATGGATAAAAGAAGATATGTGCATCGGCCTGGGAAAAGAAATATTGACATGCATATGTTTCATCGGTAACGGGAAAATTAATGCTTGCATATACTGGAATAATTTTTGATTCCGTATATAGGTCTGATCAAGGGATATTAGATAGACAATAAATATATGATTTCCGTGTCGGATTATTTCATTCCGATATCCTAGATATATGGGAAGTATTTCCGTCGCTATGTAATACCAACCGTTGATTGCTATAACCCATGAGCCCAATTGCGCAGTCCGATTGACATGATGCGCCATGGTTGATTGACGAGCTGGTTCCAGGCATGGCAG
>NZ_NOXG01000117.1:0-735 GCF_003207955.1 Novacetimonas pomaceti | reverse complement strand
GACAGAATGTGTTTTCGAGATCACCCGGGAGGCACAACTGACATCCGCGCCCCCGGACTGGCGCACGTATCTCGTCCGGACATGGGGCAAACCGCATCATCCGGTAGCCACGGCCCTGCCTCGCACAAAGGCGGAAGTGTCACACTGGAACCAATGGGTGGCCGAAGGCTGGGCAGATGGAGAAAAGCAGGCGACCGAGATCTTCCTCTCCGACCTGTCGCGTCTGCAGCGCGACATTACCGGCATGGCCCGCTACCGGGTGCTGCTGAACGCCGGGCGCGTCGAAGAACCGCGCGTCGTGTTTGAGCATAAGGATGCCGTGGGAGGAGGAGACACCCTCCACCTCAACGACCGCACGATCCGGATCGCGAGCCAGCCGGGGCTTCAGGGCCACGTCCGGCGCGGAAGCGATTACGGTTATCCGGAGCATTGCCGATGAATATCACCACCCCCGTCACGACCGACGAACCCTGGCCGGATGAAGGCAGGAAAGCGTTTGCCTGGGTCGAGGAGCGACGGCGTAACGCGCCAGGGCTGGACTCCCTCCTTCGCTGGGCGCATGGCCTCGGCGCCTCGCGCATCGACATCAAGACCGGCCATCCGGTCACGATCAAGGTGCACGGCGTGATCCGCTACGCCACATGCAAAGCGACGGACTCCCTCGCGCTGGCGGATATCGTCGGCCATGTCTATGCCTCTGACGGGATGGCCATGCTTGGTGTCGGCCATATCCTC
>NZ_NOXG01000116.1:0-735 GCF_003207955.1 Novacetimonas pomaceti | reverse complement strand
GACAGAATGTGTTTTCGAGATCACCCGGGAGGCACAACTGACATCCGCGCCCCCGGACTGGCGCACGTATCTCGTCCGGACATGGGGCAAACCGCATCACCCGGTAGCGGCGGCCCTGCCTCGCACAAAGGCGGAAGTGTCACACTGGAACCAGTGGGTAGCTGAAGGCTGGGCAGATGGAGAAAAGCAGGCAACCGAGATCTTCCTCTCCGACCTGTCGCGCCTGCAGCGCGACATTACCGGCATGGCCCGCTACCGGGTGCTGCTGAACGCCGGGCGCGTCGAAGAACCGCGCGTCGTGTTCGAACATCAGGACGCCGTGGGAGGAGGAGACACCCTCCACCTCAATGACCGCACGATCCGGATCGCGAGCCAGCCCGGGCTTCAGGGCCACGTCCGGCGCGGAAGCGATTACGGTTATCCGGAGCATTGCCGATGAATATCACCATCCCCGTCACGACCGACGAACCCTGGCCGGATGAAGGCAGGAAAGCGTTTGCCTGGGTCGAGGAACGACGGCGTAACGCACCGGGGCTGGACTCCCTGCTTCGCTGGGCGCATGGCCTCGGCGCCTCGCGCATCGACATCAAGACCGGCCATCCGGTCACGATCAAGGTGCACGGCGTGATCCGCTATGCCACATGCAAAGCGACGGACTCCCTCGCGCTGGCGGATATCGTCGGCCATGTCTATGCCTCTGACGGGATGGCCATGCTTGGTGTCGGCCATATCCTC
>NZ_NOXG01000136.1:0-759 GCF_003207955.1 Novacetimonas pomaceti | reverse complement strand
ACCCGCCTGCGGCGCGTCCAGCTGTCCTTTGTGATCCAGTCAAAGGAGGCGAAACCGCGCGCAGCTCTGCCTGTCGTGGCGGCTTCGTCACGAACCTCAGCGGACAAAGAGGCAATCTGGTCATACAGGCGGGTGTTGCCTGCAAGCCCGAACAGGAAGTCAACGTGGTTGTCTTCGCACCATGTCATCAGACTGTCCCGGGCGAAACCGCTGTCCCCACGCACCAGGATACGCACCCGGGGCCAACGGCTCCTGATCTGCTCCACGATCCGGCGGATGTCTGCCAGTGCTTCCTTCCCCGGGTCCCTGTCTGCCGTGCGCAGGGTAGCGCTGAGGAGATGGTCCCCGCAGAAGACATACAGGGGAAGATAGCAGTTATGGCCGTAATATCCATGAAAGGCGCGGCCTTCCTGATGGCCATGGATACGGTCATCGGTGGCATCCACATCCAGAACGATCCGGGCGGGTGCGTGCTCATGCTGGTCAAGGAAGAGCGTGACGAACAGGGTAGCCAGGGCCTCATGATCAGCAATGATCCGACAGTAACGATCTGCCTTGTGCCCACTGCGCTCCAACCGGTTCAGTGTAGATTTGCCAGCCAATGCTGCGCAGTTTGCCCGGCCTCCTGACAGACGGCCCGAGGCCAGACCAAAGATCAGGTCATGCCGCAGGGCATCGTGATCATTGAGATCTTCATAGCCCAGTGCCAGGCCCATGATCCGCTGACGGACAAGGTCTTCAACCCGGTATTCCACAAAG
>NZ_NOXG01000115.1:0-803 GCF_003207955.1 Novacetimonas pomaceti | reverse complement strand
ATCCAGAATGCCTCCTTCAGAGAATGGTCTGCATCCTATGAATCACATTTTTAAACCGATGGGTACCCCGTGAGTCAGGCCAAACAATGGTTGGTATTAGTTGCTCATGTCATCCGGAACCGTCAAATCGCCACATTCTTATCGTTGTGAAATCCAACATATGATTATGCTCTGATTGCAAGCTTGCCCGCGATGTCGTCACTATATACGTTCTAATATCGAAACGATAGATGGAATTTACACCTTTAGTCCGAAATTTTTCCTGTTCTCAAACATACTGAAATATGCGCACTCGCATTTCACCGGACGAACAAGTATTAGATGGAGACAATATTCACTTACCAACCTTGTCTATACATGTTGAAGGTGACAATACGGTCATCATATTAAATATCATCCATCCTGGGCGCCCAGGAATATAAGCAACACCAACTCTCTCAGGACCGATCAATTTCACCCCATGCAGACACTGAAGATATATCCGATGTCCAACCATGTGTGGTTTCTGATTAATCTCAGCCAATCATGGCCAGTCTGATTTTCTAATATATCATTAACAGAATGATTCATTTTTAAGTTTGTTTTTAACCAAAGTGTCCATAAGCGGAAACGCAGTCCGCGAAAGTCGTCATACCTACCAAATCATCGGATATATTATCGACGAAACTCTACCCCGGTATCTTTCTGTCTGTTTCCCATGTATTTCCTGCGGAGAATTCCGGGCACAAAAAAAGCCACCCATTGGGGTGGCTTTTTGTTGTCTTATCAGACACGTATTTTTGGTTGCGGGGGCAGGATTTGAA
>NZ_NOXG01000114.1:0-818 GCF_003207955.1 Novacetimonas pomaceti | reverse complement strand
GCCAGTGCCGCATGCTCCAGCAGGTGTTCCACGCGCCGGAAACCCTGGGCCAGTTCGATCAGTTCCGCGAGGTTTTCGCGCTGGGTTGCGGCTTCATCCGAATCATCAGCCCGCAGCATGTCCAGATACCCTGTTGCCTCGAGCAGGCCGGTAAGGCGCTCCCCAAGGCTTTCCCCTTCCCGACATCCGATCTGTCTGAGAATCTGGACGAATCCCTGCAGCGCCACGGCACATCTCGGGGACAGCCGGGTCCGTGTGGCCGCCGCGCATAGCGACAGACCACCCGCCGAAGCCTCTATCTCGATTTTCCCCAGGCCCCTGGCGCCAAGGCCCCGCGGGGGCCGGTTGGCCATCCGCCGAAAGGCTTCGTCCGACCTGCGCTCATCGGGCCATGCGCAAAGCGTCAGCAGGGCCAGAGCGTCCTTGACGGCAGTACGCCGATAGAAACCCACATCTCCGATGATCTCGTAGGGGACACGGGCGTGGAGCAGTGCTTCCTCCAGCGTTCGGGAGAGCCTGTTCTGGCGGTAAATGATAGCCATGTCATGCCAGGCGACGCCGGTCGCCGCGCGGCGGCCAATCTCCCGGATGAGCGCCGCAGCTTCCTCGGTGGCGTAGGAGAACCCCAGAACCTCGATCGGGAGGCCCTCGCCCCGACGTGTAAACAGTCTCTTTTCGATCCGCGACGGGTCAAATGAAATCACCGCATTCGACGCATCAAGAATATGGCGGGTGGAACGGAAGTTCTCCTCCAGCTTGAACATCTTCGCATCAGGAAACTCATGCGGGAAGTTCCGCAGGAAGCCGACTTTCGCCCC
>NZ_NOXG01000113.1:0-829 GCF_003207955.1 Novacetimonas pomaceti | reverse complement strand
AGGGTCACGACCCAGTGCTTCCTGGACCTTCAACGCCAGCCCGGGCATCCCCAGGCGCATATCGGTTACACCGGCCGCCAGCCATATCCTCAGCGTGGAAGGAAGCGGGATCATGATCGTAGTGCGCCCACAATCTCACGCAGACGATCAGCGGACAGCCCTGCGTCGAACTCCAGCCGCACACCGTCCGGAAAGACCAGGCTGACGGCTTGGCCGGACAGCGTTCCCTGTTCTCTCCGACGCTCCGATGGCTGCGGCTCGGGGGCCGGGGCTACCATGACAGGTATGAACGATGTCCCGCCTTTGGCCTGCGCTTTGGCCCGAGCCTCTCGCCGCCAGCGAAACACCAGACTGGGATGGATCCCATACTGTGCAGCCACCTCCCTTATGGGGCGTCGGCTCTCGTAGGACGCGATGACCACTCGCGCGCGAAATTCAGGGGCGTGCCAGCGGCGGCGATCCGAAACGATCTCGATCCGCGAGGCGTCCGCCAGCCTGTCCCGCTCATCGGTCTCTCTACCGCTCCTTTGGAGCCTCTCTGCGGTACTACCTGCGACACTCGCAGGTAGTACCGCGTCCCTATCTCTTAAATCGTTCATGCTTCATAGCTGAACCAGACCAGAAATATTCAGCAAGGCGTCAGTCGCCGGGAGCTTACGATGAAGCCGAGCATGAGGCCATTCCTTTCACGCCCGAAGAAATCCTTCGGCTGGGGGAACGCCTGAAGGACGTGCGTCGTGCCACGGAGCAGGTCGGCACGGAATTCGCGACCCCTAATGCGCGCCCGGCGATCCGTGTCTCCTTTGCGCCTGGTCAGCAGACAAGCCTG
>NZ_NOXG01000112.1:0-838 GCF_003207955.1 Novacetimonas pomaceti | reverse complement strand
CGCATACAACTGCAAAAGAATGGCACGGCTTCAGGCAGCATAAGCCGGGTCAGCCTCGGCGTTATCAGCCGCAAAATGCCCAACCCGACAGGCTGCTAGGGCGTTTCGTCAGTTAAGCGGGAGGATTATGCCGCTTGTACTCCCGTTTGATCTGTGATGTTTTCTTCCTGTTGATGGGACGGGAAGAGTGTGAATGCGACGGTATGGTCTGAGCGACAGTCAGTGGAAGCGGATAGCCCACGCGAGCCAGGCCATGCGTGCAGGACGACTGGTCATCATGGTGGACGATGACAGCAAGTAGAACGAAGGCGACGTGGTCATGGCGGCTCAATTCGTGACGCCTAAGCGGCCCAGAAACATAGCGAAACGGCCGACATTGCGAAGGTAATTGCGTTGCGTTCCCTGGGAGAACCGCCGCACCGCCATGTCATCAAGCAGGCGCTGGCGAAGGTGACTGATTGCAGCAATGCACAGGGACTCCGTCATCATCCGGGCTCCTTTTGGTGGGAAAAAGCCAGAGTGCTTGGCCCGATCAGGACAGTTACAAATAAAATAGATCTCTCACGCCGTGGTGACAGACTTCCATGTCACACCAATCCCGCGCAGCGGGTTCGTTCATTCAACTGATCGGTGCATGCGCGGACACTGCTCAGATCGGCAAGGTCCAGGGCAACCAGTTCAGATGCTCAGCCTGCGCGTTCTACCTCAAGTCAGACGAGGTGGTAGGCCTCCTGTTGTTGAGGTGGTCCCGTCCGTTCGGACAGTTTTGCGGGCTTGATAAGCTATACCCGGTTGTTGTTATGCCGCCCTTCTGACGGCGTTGCTGTTGGCCATCTGG
>NZ_NOXG01000111.1:0-842 GCF_003207955.1 Novacetimonas pomaceti | reverse complement strand
CGGTGATCTTCCCGTTCCACGCGCTCTTGCGCCCGTCCTTGACAGTCTGACGCCAGAACAGCGGCGTGCGGCGATGGCGCTGGGATATGTTCTGGTTCTGGCAGGGGCAGGCACCGGTAAGACCAAAACCCTGACAGCCGGGGTCGCAACCCGCGTCGAACTGCATGGCATGGTTCCTGGCCAGATTCTCTGTGTAACCTTTACCAACAAGGCCGCCCAGGAAATGCGCAAGCGCATCGGAGACGTTCTTGGGCCGTACTCGGTACCGACATGGCTTGGAACCTTTCATGCCCTGGCTGCTCGACAGCTACGGGCCGAGCCTGAAGTGGCGCAATTGCGTAGCGGCTTTGACATTCGTGACGCCGAGGACAGTCTCGCCATCGTCCGCCGCCTGATCAGGACTGTCCCGAAGGAAAAGCTTCCCGTGCCGCAGGAAGGAGCGCCAGGAGACGCGAGACAGATTAAAAAAATGGCCGAGCGGATTGCGCGGCTGAAAGAGGATCTGATCACACCGGTGGCTGCTTTCGCGCATGTTGAAAGCCTGATCGGCAGGCGACAGTCGGCGAATCTCCATGTGGATCACGAAAGCTGGCGCTTTGTCGTCGGGTTGTATGGTCGTTACCAGGCGATCTTGCGCGAGCAGAACGCGGCGGATTTTGGTGATCTGCTGATGTGGCCGACCCTCGCGATGCTGCATGATGCAGAATACCATCGCCGATGGTCCGCCCGTTTTACGGCCGTGATGGCGGACGAGTTTCAGGATGTGAACCGCGCCCAGTACCTGTGGCTCACGTTGCTTGGCAGGACGTCTGGTGAACTGTTCTGCGTGGGTGATGATTCCC
>NZ_NOXG01000110.1:0-867 GCF_003207955.1 Novacetimonas pomaceti | reverse complement strand
CTGAACCCGGTATTCTCGTCCCCCCATTTCTTGAGGGCCATGATGACCGGCTCCAGGGTCCGTCCCCGTGCGGTCAGGCTGTATTCCACCTTCGGGGGCACCTCGGGGTAGACTGTCCGCAGCACAAACCCGTCCTGTTCCAGTTCGCGGAGCTGGGCTGTCAGCATGCGCTGGGTGATATTGGGCAGGCGCCTGCGGATTTCGTTAAAGCGCAGGGTTCCCTCAAGCAGGTGGTAGAGGATCACCCCTTTCCATTTCCCGTCGATCAGCTGAAGCGTCGCTTCAACGGCACAGCCGGGACTGCAATCAAGTGATTTATGCCGGATACGGGCCATGACGGTATCATTTCCGATACTATGGGCGTTAAAAGTGCGTTCTTGTCCGAACCCAGCATAATGCTCACTGTTCTCCTTCATCAACACAGGAGCAGACATCATGCGCGCCGTCGGTTACCAGACGCCTCTCCCGATCGACAATCCCGCGTCCCTTCAGGACATCGATCTGCCGAAGCCTGTTCCTTCAGGGCGGGATCTCCTTGTGGAAATCAGGGCTGTGTCGGTCAATCCGGTCGATACAAAAGTCCGTCGCAGCGCCGCGCCGGACGCGGGTCAATGGAGGGTTCTGGGCTGGGACGCTGCCGGGATCGTTGTCGGTACTGGACCTGAAGTCACGGATTTTGCCATCGGGGATGAGGTTTTCTACGCAGGCGCGCTCGATCGCCCGGGAACCGATGCCGAATTCCACCTGGTCGACGAGCGGATTGTCGGCCGTAAGCCCCGTTCCCTGAACTGGGCTGAAGCCGCGGCACTGCCGCTGACAGCGATCACCGCCTGGGAGATGCTGTTCGATCGCCTGGATATCCGTCGG
>NZ_NOXG01000010.1:0-96582 GCF_003207955.1 Novacetimonas pomaceti | reverse complement strand
AAGCAGAATATCGTCAATATTCCAGATCGGGCTCCTGTGGGATGACTGAATTCTACAAAATGACCCGAAATTGCCTCAAGTGTGAGAAATCCGCGTCGACCGTTTCGGAAAAATCATCGTTATAAACAAAGTCGTTCCCTGTATTGTAAGGCGGGTCTATGTAAATGAAATCAACCCGTCCAAGATAGGTTTCCTGCAGAAGCTTGAGCACCTCCAGGTTGTCGCCTTCCAGGAACAGGTTTCCGGTGGACTCGAATTCCTCATGTTTTTCCCGGCATGGCCTGAATGTGCGGGCGATGGGCGCATTCGCCAATGCCACTGCCGCGCGCTTTCCCGGCCAGTCCAGTCGATATCGCTCCTGCGGTCCTTCGACGATGTGTTCACTCAGTTCCTGCTTCAACTGGTCGAAGTCAATCATCAGGCGCAACTGGCCTGTTGTGCTGTCATGTGCCTCGGTCACGCAATCGGGGAACAGGTCACGGATTCTGACGATATTGTGCTGGCTCAGGTCGGGGCTGTGCATCTTCAGCTTTTTCATTCTTGTTCTCTTTGTTTTTGCGCCAATGTCAGAAGCTGGAATTATCGACGGGCACCGTCCGGATACCCGGAACAGTTCAGGACGTGTGCCAAAATAACCGGGAATATCATGCGGTTGTGATTCATGGGCCTGCGGACGTGGTTAAGGTCATGATGGATTGAAATTGACAGCGCACAGTATCGACATGAGAGCGTGGAGTGCGCAAGCCATCCCGATGGGCCCGGTTGCCTCAGCCCCTTCCGGGGACGCGTTCATTCCGTGGCAGCCTGAAAGGCGATTTGGGTCGGAAGGAAGGTATCGGGGAAGAAGGGGCCTGTGGTTTCGTCCGGTCGCTACTACGGACCTGACGCCAGACAGGTTTGCCATTCGGTTACAAAAACCGGCTTCAGCGGCATCTGAAACGGATGATGGCCCGGTTTCACAGCCGTTCATGCGGCACGATCCGGCCCGGAAAAGGGGTATCCGGGGTCGTCCACCTTTTATCAACAGAATCCGGGGATGATTGGTACGGTCGTTATAATCCTGATCGTACAACTGAATCCTGACGGGGGACGAAATGCTTTTCACATACTGGACGCATCCGGAAGAAAAAACACCGCCTTCCTGGGATGAGTGGAAGGATGCCTATCCATACTATAAAATATTTGGCGATGATGAAGTTCTTGAGATTATGAATGATGAAGAGTTAAAATTCTACTATACAAAAATTACGTTGCCTGCTGCAAAATCTGATATCGCCAGACTTGTCCTCCTGCGCGAATTCGGTGGATTGTATATGGACGCCCATACGTGCCCGGCGCGGATGGTCGATCTGGTCCATACGCTCGATTACTCCAATTCCTATGAGATGACCCTTTTCGGGAAAAAGTGGGAATTCAAATATCCCAACGATTTCAACCTGATGAACACCGTTATCCTGTGCCGGAAAAATAGTAACCTGCTGGATTTGTTATTGGGGTTAATCAGGGAAAACCTGAAAAAACAGTATGAAAAAGAAAAGGCCGCAGGCGGATATGCGGATTATGACATACATTTCGTCACAGGAACTTACTGTTTTGTGTCTATCTTCTTTGATGAATCGCCGTATCCACCCAAACTGAAAGAAAAATTCATCGGCAGAGTCAATGTCGATATGCTGGAACGTGCCGATAGCGCGGGGTTCCATATCTATAAAAATTATACATATCGGAAAGAAAAGTCACATTGGAGCGAACGTCAGAAGGTTGAGCCCCTGTTCAGGGACTGTTTGAAAAGCTCTGCCTGATGGTATCTTGAAATCATAAAGATTTTTGCAAAAAGCTTTAGGGAACGTCGCCTTTTTGAAAAAAGGCAACACCCAAGAACTTTTGTCGTTTTTTGTCAGAAGGTTGTTTTCCAGACAGTCTCTTGATCACGCGTGAAAAATATCATGTGCTTTTGGATGCGGTGGAGTTCGCTATGGAACCCAAAAGCACGATATTGCGCAATCCGGCCAACAGAATATCGAAACCACCTGACATGCCTGCGTCATGTTTTACGATGGTTCATCCATGGTGATATCTCCTGCATCCTTTTGCCGTGGCGTCAGAATTTCATGGATCCTGTCCTTGTAATCACCAGGCCGGTTTTCGAGGAATATCCGGTGCAAGGCATTACGGCGCAGCCGCGTCCACGATTTTTCGTCCGTATAGATCCGGTGCATTTCGCCCGCGAAAGCCATTGGCTGTGTCTGCGGGGCGTTGGCAAGGTCGGAGCCTGTTTCCCACCCGACCTGTTCGGAAAGCAGATCCGTGGCGACAATCGGAAGGCCGTGGGCAGCGGCTTCATGGAGCTTGTAAGGTATTCCGGCCGCGAAGCGCGAGGGGGCGATGAAAACGCGATGTGTTTCGTACAGGGAGGCAAGGTCGGAAACCGCCCCCAGCAGTTCGAAACGCGGATGCGTCAGGATCCGTGACAGATCGATGTCCGTGCCGAGATACCCCGCGACCCGGATGCGGATATCCATCGGCAGGAAATTATCAAGATACGGCACCACATGGTCATTCAGCCATGCCAGCGCGTCCCAGTTGGGGGATTCCAGATTCTGGATGGCGCCGACAAAAAGAAAATGCCTGCGTTCCGTAAAGGAAAGCCCCTCGGGACGGGGTGTTTTCATGTGGCCGAGGACAAACACATCCTGCCGGGTGATCGACGATATGAGGTCTGCCTCCGCCTTGCGAACCGCGACAAAACGATCCACGAAATCGGTGGCATGAAATTCATGCCGTAACATGTCCGCCTGCGCGGGAATGTCCGCCTCTTCCATGATGCGCATGCGCCCGTGCTGGCGCAGCGTTGCGATGGCTTCCGTGTCCAGGATGATCCTGCATCCCGTCAGGTCCGGCTGGCATGCAGTGATGACGGGTCGAAGACGCGCTGCATTATGAATCCTGCCGATCCATATGACATCGTAATAGCCACTGCGCGCGCGAAGAAATGCCTCCAGTTCTCCGAGGCCCCGGTCCCAGATGATTTCCGCCCGATCGGGAAAGTCGCGATAACGTTCCATGGGGGCCGATCGTGGCGGAAAAATCGGATAAACCGTTACGTGCAGCCCCAGCCCATCCACCATTGCATGCACGATATCGTTGGACCGTGGGAAGCCCGCCCCGATATGGGGCTGTGGCAGGTAATCCTCGATAAACAGCACGCGTTTCTGTTCCCGCCGACTGGAGCGTGCCCTGATGAGATTTTGCCCGGTTCTTTCGTATCTGGTTGCGACATATTCCCGGTTCTTATGGAAAAACTTTCCGATGTTGCGACCGATCACCGCATCGATATTTTCCTGATGGCCACTGCCGAATTCATAATGAAGGATGACAACGTCCGGGTCATAGACGATATCGTATTCACGTTCGCGTATCTGAACGCATAAATCCGTTTCTTCATAATATGCAGGGGAGAAGAGGGGATCAAAGCCGCCGATTTCCTTGATGATCTCCGTGCGCAGCATAAGGAATGCACCGGAACAGAAATCAACCGAACGCACGAAATTCGCTTCTGGCAGGTGGGGGGACGCATCCCGCAGATATCCCGATGTCGTGCCGTCATTCCAGATGATGCTTCCTGCTTCCTGCAGGGCGCCTGTCGTGCGCACCAGCTTCGCGCCGACCGCCCCGGTACGCTCTTCAAGGCGCAGACGACGCAGGGCCGCGTCAATCGCGCCCGGCATAAGCTCCACATCGTTATTCAGGAACAGGGCGTAAGGGGCCGCGACCTTGTCCAGACCAAGATTGGATCCGATAAGGAAACCGGAATTTTCCGGCAGCCGAAGGACCTCGATCCCCATGACATGGTCTTCGATCCGGGTGGTTTCATCCGTGGAGGCACCATCGACAAGAATAAGCTGGATCGCCCCCGGATACGTGGCGCGCAGGGACGCAAGTGCCGTCATGGTGAACGCGAACTGGTCATGGACAACCATGACGACGCTCAGGTCCGGCACATCACATGAAAAATCCAGTGATGTGTTCAGGATTGCCGATGTGCGGACCTCTGCCAGATGGCGATATGCGCGCTTGCATATCAGTTCGGGATTTCTGTCCTGATTTTCTGATTCCGGAAGTTTCCCGTACAGGACTGCATACGCGGCAAAAGGGCTTGGGTAACGGGATTTCCCGATGGCATCCGTGATGGCAGGGTCCGTGGCATATGTTTCCAGATCGACCCTTGGGCTGGGCCGCCTGAACTCATATTGTCCGTATTTCACGAAATGTTCGTAAGTATTCCTGTAATATCCGTCATGGACGACGGTTTCCACGTCCGGGTTGGTCCGGGCATAGAATTTCTCGCTGAAAAATGGATTGGGATCAAAAGCGGTCGGTGTCTGATTGATCAGGTAATGTCGTAACGGATGCTGCCACGCATCCATGTGTTCCGAAACCTCGGGGTAGGCCCTGATATACCAGGCCGGGTCGAAATACGGCGATGTCCGGCGATCGATGCAGCCAGGATCCATGAAGTTTTCAAGGAATGCGACAAAAATCCCCTTGTCCCGGTCGTAAAGGAAGTCCGGATTTTCGTGCAGGAACAGTTTTATGGAATAAAACAGCGAAGCATCACGCCCTTCCTGCGCGCCGTAACGCAGGTAATGATCATACCCGTTACGCAATCCATGCGGCGCCAGTTCCTCGCACGACATGCAGAGTTCCGTCTGGCAGTAGAATTTTTCATCGAAAAAGCAGTTCGGATTGCGATCCCTGAAGCCGGTTGCGCAATAATGTTCGAATCCGGAGCGGAATTCGCCCGAGCCAATCAGGGGAAGAATGTCAGGATAGACCGCCCTGTACCAGTCCTCGTCAAAGAACATGTTGGGGGAATGCCCGAGGCTTTCGCCAAATTCCCTGTAAAAATCGAATATTTCCCCGTCATGATGAATGCCGAGGAGGCCGGGGACAAAGGCATAACGTTTTTTGTACCATACCGCGTCAAAGCACGCCCAGTCAGGTTTCAGATCGGAATTTTCAGCGGACATGGTCAGTACCCATCGCCATATAGCATCATTGCCGCGCCCCGAACTGGGCCGGGTTCATCAGCACTGCGGTAAGGGATGCGACCGGAAGATGAAGCGGCACAACCAGTCCCCCGCCCGTGGTCCGGATGCGTTCGGCAGGGGCCCCGATGTCAAATGTCACCACGGGCATTTTCTGGCGCCAGAATTCGGTCAGCACATAGGACCAGGTTTCGGGCCATAAGGCCGGAAGGAAGCCCCAGTCGCAATTCTGCGCCTGAACCAGTGATGTCAGTTCGCCCTCGCCATAACGGCCGGTAATGGTGACAACGCCTGTTTCAAGAAGCCGGTGATCGTCGCATGTAAAACCGACAATCGAAAAACGGAGCGGCAATCCGGCGGATGCGACATGCCGCGCCAGTTTCAGAAGGATATTATACCCTTTTTCAATGCCGATCGCACCGATCAGCAGGACACGCCTGACATCCTGGCTGTCCTTTTCCCTGAAAACGACATCCTGTGTCGTAACCGGTGGTTCCCATTGGCCCGGAACCGTGGGCACGTTGATATGGCGCCGGTACCGTGTCGCCACGTCATCGCATGACGTGATCACGGCAACCGCCCGCTGGAAAATATCGGCGCTTAACTCACGCAGCCGGGGCAGCGCGGTGTCGTCATCATTGGCCGTGCCACGATCCATGATGCAGGACTGACAGACATCCGCTTCGGGTTCGCCGCAATAGACATCGTTGTAGGATACAAGGGTAATCTGGGGACAGAACCAGGAATAATCATGAATATATATGCAATATTCAATCCCGAAGAGGGATATCCAGTGGATGTCGCGGATCCCCGCGCCGATATAGCTGTGGATTTCCATCCTGTCGCAGTTGAGGTTCAGGAGAAAATCCCGCAGTTCCGACCCGCGTCTTGAAAGAAGGATATTGGGATAATCCTCCATAAGGTAGGGCACGATTTTCCAGCGTGGATAGGCATCTTCCGTTGCGGCGGGACAGGGCGAGATCACAAGGGGGACAAACCCCTCCTCCGAAAGGGCAAGGGCACGTTCCTGCACGAAGCGGTGGACGCCCCCTTCGCGATCATGGGTCACCAGCGCGACGCAGCGATGCGGTCCGACGGCCTGTGACAGGCGGCGGATGTCCATATCCCGCCGGAATTCCCCCAAGGGATCGTGTTTCTGCCATTCATTGACCAGACGGTGATAACCCGGATGAAGCCCGTCGAGCAGTTCCAGATTCCGCCGGATCAGATCGCCCTTGAACGCGCTGAAGGACTGTCCTTCCGCATGGCCGATGAATGTGCCGAGACAGACGACATGGCGCCATCCCAGGGAGGCGGCGCGTCGGCTGAAATCGTTTTCCTCGCCATAGCCCTGCGCGAAGACGTCTTCACGCAGGACCCCGGTCTGATGCAGGCATTCCGCGCGGATATACATGCAGAACCCATGCGCCGTCGGAACCTCCACGATCCCGCTGCTGTCCATTTCCGCGAGAAGCGAAGACGTCTCGACAACTTCGTCATAGGAAGGGATGGGATTGTTGCCGTCATTGCGGGGATAGCTGAAAATTGTTGCGGCATTGGACAGGGGGGTCGCCGTGCCGATGTCGGGTTGCCGGTAAACGCTTTCCTGCAGCCTGCCAATCCAGCCGGGGGGCAGGATCGTATCGCTGTTGAGCAGGATCGCGTCCTCGTCCCGGCGCACCTGCCGCAGGCCACGATTGGCGGAACAGGTAAAGCCCCGGTTCCGTTCGTTGCTGATGATTGCAATGCCTTCCTGATCCTCGAACGTCCCGAGGAAATCCACGATGCGTGGGTCGGGCGAAAAATCATTGATGACGACAATGCGGTCCGTAGGGCGACGCCACCGAAGGGCAAGTTCAATACATTCCCGGGTAACCTCGTACCCCTTATAGACAGGAATGATGACGGCGACAGGCCGGGTGACGGCCCTGTCCTCTGGCGGGGCGTCCGGTTCCCTGAAATCCGGCGTGTACAGCGCGGGAAAGGGCTGGTTGAAGGTGGGCAGGGGCGTTTCCGTTGGGCAGGCGCTGGGAAACTTCGTCGCGACCCACTGCGCCTGCGCGCGTGCATACCTGGCCCCGGCAAGGGGATCGAGGGGACTTCCGTAAAACTCCTGCCCGAAGCGGTCGGTCACGCGCACGGCCGGCGTCTGTGACCCGCGCAGGTCATCCCATTTGATCAGGAACGATGTCCGCGCCTTTTCAACGACAAGGCTGTCGGGAATGTTCCTTGATACCGTGGCATCAAGGATAGGCGTATTGTCCGCGACCGAATGCACCCGGACATGGTCATCCGCCGCAAGGTTGTTGGGATAGCGGCACCAGCCTTTCAGCCCTTCGGCACTGCCTTCGACAAATCCCTCGCAGCGCCAGATCGCCCTGCTGTCGATGCCACTGCCGAGCATGTCCCGACCGTCATGCAGAAGGTGGATTTTGGGAAGGTGGGCCGGAAGCGTGAAACCCTCGATCCCGTAAAGGTTGAACCCCCGGACAGACCCCATTGGCCGGAGTATCGGGGCATATTCCGCTTCATCATCGCGCAGGATGATGTCGGTGCCCCTGCCGTCCCTGATGCCCAGCACAGGTTGCCCGTCTGGCAGCATCGCGCACCAGCCGACACAGCGGTTTGCATCGCAGATGGCGCTGAAAACATGGAACGCCACGTCGTCAAAGATGACGGCGACTTCCCGCAGGAACGCGCGCAGTTCGGTAAAGGCGCGGTCATTCGCCCCAAACCACAGGCGCGTCAGCAGCAGGAAGAAGCGCGCGGTTGGCGAAATGACAAGCGAGGACAGCAACTCGAACGGTTCGGATGCGCGCGGCTCGCCAATCGCCAGACGGCAGAGCCCGATCCCCAGCATGATGTCATGCGCGCTGGGATACGAACGCTGGAGATATTCAAGCCGGCCCAGAACATGCGGGAAATCGTCAGGGATGTTCTGAAGCTCATCATATTGCGAGATCAGGAAAGCAATATAGTGCTGTGTGGACCTTATTATAAATGCACCTATATCTTCATCCATTCTCACAGGCGACCTTACGACAGGAATAAAAAATCAATGCTGGGATGGGGATGTTTTCTTAATCGGACCGTTTTGTGTTTTCCGGCGACAGAAAGGCGCGCCACGTATCATATATGGCGACGAATGCCTTTGACGGCGCCCTGAACTCGGCGCGTCCGACCATCTGCCAGTGATCCTTGCCCGTGGCCCAGTCGCCGCGGCGGACAGAGGCCGCTACGTCAGGGTTGTTCCTGAGGTACCATTTTTCATCGAATTCGCTGCCGCCGGTGTCCCGTCCTTCGAAAAAACCGACATTGACGAAGTGATCCTTGCTATTGTCCAGTTCGCCCCGATGGATTGCCGCGTCCACGTCCGGGTTGGCCGCCAGATAGGCCTGCTCGTCAAAGGGAAGGGACCTCAGGTATCCCGAAAGCAGCAGTCGGAAAAGTTTCCTTGATATGACGACGTTTTCCCTGTCGTTCTCCACGAACTGCGAAATGATGGAATATGGCAACATGACAGCGATCAACCTTGCAGGGGAAATTGGCTAATAGTTAATGGAACACTAACTAAACAGGCACATTCTATATCTACAGGGTAAACATGAACGGTTAAGGAGACATAAATACGCTAAAAGCGTGGTCTCATGATTTTTGGCCGTGGCATATGTTACTGCCATATTAATGGCAGCGGGGCTGTTTTCCGGGGAAGGATAATAATGGCCGGCACAGGCCATGTTTTTATTATCCTGTCATCATAAGAAAGTTTTTGGTGAAGCTTTTTTCAAAAAGCTTCAGAAAGAAAGCCGCCTTTTTGAAAAAAGGCGGAACCCAAAAACTTTTAATACTTATCTATGGACTGTTTTCGGGCGGTCCTTGGAAAAACGCCATGGATGCCTGTCCGGATGACATGTGGGGGGCGTGGTTGCTACGGCATTGCGCCAGCGCAAGGCGCATACATGCGCAGCAGCAGACGCGGGCAATCCACAGTCAGAGTTTTGCAACCCCCGACCCGACAGCCATCATGTTTTTTGGAGAAGTGGCGCACCCGAAAGGACTCGAACCTCTAACCCCCAGATTCGTAGTCTGGTGCTCTATCCAGTTGAGCTACGGGTGCGCTGTGAGGCGGCTTTTAACCCGCCCCGTTGGCGTCGGCAAGCCCCTTTTTTAATTTTTTAGGCCTCAAGGGGATTATTTTTTCGCATCAGCCGCATGGCCTTGAGTTTGCTCCACGCCCGCAGCCGGTCGAGATAGATGTAGATGACCGGCGTGGTATAGAGCGTCAGAAGCTGGCTCATGGCCAAGCCGCCCACGACCGCGATTCCCAGCGGGCGACGCAGTTCGATCCCGTATCCATCGCTGACGATCAGCGGAACGGCGCCAAAGGCCGCCGCCATCGTCGTCATGATGATGGGGCGGAAGCGTTTGACGCACGCCTCCCGGATGGCCTGTTCTGGCAACATGCCGCCGTCGCGTTCGGCATGCAGGGCGAAATCCACCATCAGGATCGCATTCTTCTTCACGATGCCCACCAGCAGGATCATGCCGATCATCGCGATCAGCGAGAATTCCTGCCCCGTCAGCCACAGCGCCAGCACCGCCCCCACCGCGGCGGAGGGCAGGGTGGACAGGATCGTCAGCGGATGGATGTAGCTTTCATACAGGATGCCCAGCGTGACATACATGGTCGCAAGGGCCGCGACGAACACCAGCAGTTCGTTCACGATGGCTTTCTGGAACTGCGCCGCCTGCCCTGAAAATCCCCCCTGGATGGAGGGCGGAACCCCCATTTTGACCATGGTCGTGCGGATTTCGTCGCTGGCATCGCTCAGCGCCTTGCCCGGCGCAAGGTTGAAGGAAATCGCAGCCGAGACGAAACCGTCGCGATGCGACACCGTGATCGACGTCGGATGGCGTTCCAGGTTGGCGACGACCGACAGGGGGACCATCGTCTCGCTGCTGGAGGAAACGGCGGAACCGTTCGATGCGCCATTGCCGCCCGCCAGTCTGTTGGCGATGGAGTTCCGGAACGACTGCTGGCTCAGCTGCGTGAACTGGCTGCTGGTGTCGGTCGGGTTGGGCACGCGGATCGTGTTTGAAACCGTGCCGCCGCCCGCGCTCCCGCCCGAGGTGGACAGCCGGAAGGCCGACAGGATGTCCGGCGTGGTGCGGAAACGGTCCTCCACCTGCATGACGACGTGATAGGTCGTAAGGGAGGTGGAGATGTTTGACGCCGAACGCTGTCCGAAGGCGTCGTATAGCGTATTGCTGACCAACTGCGGGGTGATCAGGTAGCGCGCGGCGGCGTCACGCACGATGCTGGCGTGAACGGCCGCGCCATTGTTCATGACATCGGTGGTGACATCGCGCAGCACCGGGTCATTGCGCAGCGTCGCGGTCAGGCGCGGGACCCAGACATAGATGTCATCGGCGTTGTCGCTGGTCAGGATATAGCGATAGGCACCCTGCTTCTGTCGGCCGCCGCCGCCACTGATGTCGCCCGCCGAAAACATCGACAGGTCCAGCCCCGTCACGTTGCGCAGACGTTTGTGGATGCGCGCGATCATTTCGTCAGGGCCGTCGCGACGCTTCGTCCGGTCGATCATCTGGGCGAATGCCTGCCCTTCGATGTTGGAATCGCCCGAAAATGCAAGGACTTCCTGCGTGTCCTGATCCTCTGTCATGGCCTGGCTGATCTGGCGGATCTTGTCGGTCATGACGGGAAATGACGTGGTCTGGTCGGCGCGGAAGAAGCTCATGATCAGGGCGACGTCTTCCTTGGGCAGGATCCCCTTGGGCATGATGACGAGGATGCCGATCATGAGGAAAAAGCTGAGCGGCAGCGTCAGCGCCGTCAGGACATGATGGCGCAGCGCCCATTCAAGGGAGCGGCTGTAAATCCGCAGCACCATGGCGAACAGGTGTTCGAACCCGTCCGAACAGGCCCGCATGCCGCGCAGCCACAGCGGGGCGTCCGGCGGCAGGGGGGCGTCATGGTTCACCTCCAGCAGCAGGCTGCACATCATCGGCGTCAGGCTGAGCGAAAGGAACAGCGACATGACCACCGTGATGGCCAGCGTCATGGAGAATTCGAAAAAGATCTTCCCGGCCGTCCCCCCCATCAGCAGCAGCGGCAGGAACACCGCGACCAGCGAGATGGTGATCGACAGCACCGTAAAGGCGATTTCGCGCGATCCCAGCAGCGTCGCCTGCATGCGGCCCATCCCCGCCTCCATATGGCGGGCGATGTTCTCCAGCACCACGATGGCGTCATCCACGACGAACCCGGTGGCGATCGTCAGCGCCATCAGCGACAGGATGTCGAGCGAGAAGCCGAACACGTACATGACCGCCAGCGTCCCCGCCAGCGAGATGGGCACCGTGATCGCGGGGATGAGGGTGGAACGCGGCGTGCGCAGGAAAAACAGCACCACCAGCACCACCAGCGCCACCGATATGACCAGCGTCCATTGCGTATCGGCCAGCGACGCGCGGATCGTGACCGAACGGTCCATCACGGGCGTCAGGGTGATCCCTTTTGGCAGGGCCGCGCGCAGGGTGGGGACGCGTTCCTTGATCTGGTCGATCACGCGGATGACGTTCGCCCCCGCCTTTGGCCGCACGATGGCCATGACGGCGGGATGACCGTTGAAGAAACCGGCCTTGTGGTCGTTTTCCACCCCGTCATGCACGCTCGCCACGTCCGAAAGGCGCACCGGACGGCCATTGCGGTAGCCGATGATAAGGTTGCGGTACTGCGTCGCGTCACGCGCCTGGTCATTGGTCGCCAGCGTGTAGCGGGTCAGCCCGTCCTGGATGAAGCCCTTGGGCGTGTTGGCATTGGCAGAAGCAAGGGCGGAGCGGATGTCCTCGAACCCCAGGCCGTACTTGAACAGGGGGAAGGGATTGATGTCCACGCGCACGGCGGGGGCGGAACTTCCCTCGATATCGATCCAGCCCACCCCCTGCACCTGCGACAGCAGGGGTTGCAGCCGGGTCTTTGCGATATCGTACAGGTGGGATACCGGCTGGGTGTCCGATGTCAGGGTCAGGATGATGATCGGGTTGTCCGACGGGTTGGCCTTCCAGTACTGCGGCTGCGACTGCAATGTCGCGGGCATGTCGCTGCGCGCGGCCTGCAGCGCCGCCTCCACGTCGTTCGCGGCGGCGTCGATGTTCACCGAATCATCGAAGGTCAGCAGGATGAACGCGGAATCCTGGCTGGAATCGGATTCGATCTCGTTGACGCCGGCAATCTGCCCCAACCTGCGCTCCAGGGGCGTCGTGACGGAACTCGCCATCTGCTGTGGCGAGGCGCCCGGCTGTGACGCCATGACATAGATGATGGGAACGGAGATGTTCGGCAGGTCCCCCACCGGCAGCACGCGATAGGCAAAGACACCGGCCAGCAGCAATGCCAGCGAGACCAGTGTCGTGGCGACCGGGCGCATGATAAAGACACGGCACAGGTTCATGCGGCGCCTGCCTGGCCGGAAAGGGCGGTGTCATGACCGGCATGGGACGCGGGGGCGGCTTCGCGTCGCATAGGGATGGGTTTCATATTCGCAGAATACTCTCCGCCTGATAAAACATCGCGAATCCGGCCCCTGTAGCGGGCCGGACCAAAGACCATCGAGCAAGGATTCAAACTCATGACCACGACGCGCGCGCCAGTGTCCTCATCCTGTCCCCCAGTGGCGCGTCGTGGGGTGTGCCTCGTCATTTCGGCACCTTCCGGGGCGGGGAAATCAACCATTGCCAATGCGTTACGGGCATCGGAGCCCCAGCTGCTGCATTCCGTTTCCGTCACGACCCGTCAGCCCCGGCCCGGCGAAACCGATGGCGTTCATTACCACTTTCGCACCATGGAACGTTTCACGCAAATGGCGAACGCTGGCGAACTTCTGGAATGGGCGACCGTTTTCGGACGGGGGTACGGCACCCCCCGCGCGCCGGTGGAACAGGCCCTGGCGCAGGGGCGTGACATGGTGTTCGACATCGACTGGCAGGGGCATCGCCAGATCCGCGCGGCGCTGCCCGACGACGTGGTGGGCCTGTTCGTGCTCCCCCCCTCGATCGAGGAGCTGGAGCGCAGGCTGCACGGGCGCGGTTCGGACGAAAAGGCGGAAATCGAACGCCGCATGCAGGCCGCCCGGGACGAAATCTCGCACTGGAACGAATTCGATCATGTCATCGTCAATGCCGATCTGGACTGCGCCATCGCGCAGGCGCGCGCCATCCTGACGGCGGCCCGGCTGCAACGCCACCGCCAGTTCGGACTGGCGGACCTTGTCGCAAGTTTCGGGGTCTGATGCGCCCGCGCGTCCTGACCCCCCTCCTGTAAAGTCGTGATGTCGGATAGAATGGATACCGTGAATACGATCAATCCCACCCCCGACGAGTCCCGTGCCTCCGGCTCCCTGATCGGGATTTCCCAACGCACGCCACCCGCCAACATCCAGGCGGAACAGGCGCTGCTTGGCGCCATCCTGACGAACAACCGCGCCTATGACCGGGTCTCGGACTTCCTGACCGGCGCCCATTTCGCCAACGAGGTGAACGGCGTCATTTTCGACGCCATTTCCCGCCGGATCGAGGCCGGGCTGCTGGCCGACCCGGTGACGCTGCGTTCGGAGTTCGAGAATTCCGACGCGCTGGGCGCGGTTGGCGGGCCGGGATATCTGGTGAAGCTGCTTGGCGCGATGGTGGGCATCATCAACGCCGCCGATTACGGGCGCGCCATCCATGACGCATGGGTGCGTCGCCAGCTGATCGAGATCGGCGAGGATGTCGTTAACACCGCGTTTGGATCCAGCACCGGCATGACCGGCGTGGACCAGATCGAGGCAGGGGAGGAGGCGCTGTTCCGCCTTGCCACCGAAAAGGGGCAGGATGGTGGCTTCCTCGCCTTTGACCGGGCGCTGGCGGAGGCGCTGGAGGTGGCGCAGCAGGCTTTCAGCCGCGCTGGCGACGTGGTGGGGCTGACCACCGGGCTGCGGGATCTGGACAAGAAAACGGGCGGGCTGCACCCGTCGGACCTGCTGATCCTGGCCGGGCGGCCCGCGATGGGCAAGACGGCGCTGGCGACCAAGATCGCCTTCAGCGCCGCGCGCGCCCTGATGCGCGAGGCGCAGGAAGCCGCCCCCGGCACGCAGCCCAAGGGATCGGTCGCCATCTTCTCCCTCGAAATGTCGGCCGAGCAGCTGGCCACCCGTATCCTGTCCGAACAGGCCAGCGTATCGGGCGAGCGGATCCGCCGGGGCGAAATCGGACAGAAGGAGTTCGACCGTTTCGTGCAGGTCAGCCGCGAGCTGGCGCAGCTGCCGCTGCATATCGACGACACGCCCGCCATCACGCTGTCGGCCATGCGCACGCGCTGCCGCCGGCTGGCGCGCACCAAGGGCCTCAGCCTCGTGGTGGTGGATTACCTTCAGCTGATGCGGCCGTCCGTGGGGACGCGTCCGGAAAACCGCGTGCTGGAAATCTCCATGATCACGCAGGGGCTCAAGGCGCTGGCCAAGGAACTGTCGGTGCCGGTCATTGCGCTGTCGCAGCTGTCGCGTCAGGTCGAAAGCCGCGAGGACAAGCGTCCGATGCTGTCGGACCTGCGTGAATCCGGCTCCATCGAGCAGGATGCCGACGCGGTCATGTTCGTCTATCGCGATCAGTACTACCTCCAGCAGCGCCAGCCCAAGGAAACGTCCTTCGATTCACAGGACAAGTACCAGACCGCGCTGGAGGACTGGCAGCGCAAGATGGACCTTGCCCATAACCGCGCGGAACTCATCCTTGAAAAGCAGCGTCACGGCCCGACGGGCACGGTGCATCTGTTCTTCGAGGGTGAGTTCACGCGGTTCGCGGACCTCGACATGGTTCATGATGCCTGATTAAAAAACCCGTTAATTAAAGGTAATGAAAATTTCATGGTGGCGACTTTTTTAAAAAAGTCGGGATGGTTCCAGAGCTTTTTGGAAAAATCTTCACCAGAAACTTTTAATGGGTTTCAGGCTCTGGGTCTTCCTCGGCACGGATGACGGCCTGCCCGCGCGTGATGTCGGTGATGCGCGCGCGGGCTTCTTCTTCGCGTGCCTGTGGCAGGGTGATGCGCAGGTCGACGCCATCCGCGCCAAAGGTTTCCGCCTCTATCGTCGCGTCCATCGCCAGCAGGCGGGCGCGCATCAGGGCATGTTCGGAAAAGCCGCAATGGAAGGTCAGGCCGCACATCGGCATGAGGGGACGCGATGGTGCGGTGCGCAGGCATTCCGCCGCCGTCCCGCCATAGGCACGGACCAGCCCCCCCGCCCCCAGCTTGATCCCCCCGAACCAGCGCGTCACCACGACGACGGTCCGGTCGAATCCCTGCCCCTCGATCACCTGCAGGATGGGGCGCCCGGCGGTGCCGCCCGGTTCGCCATCATCGTCGCTGCGATAGGACTGCCCGATGCGATAGGCCCAGCAGTTGTGGGTGGCGTCGGGATCGCTGACCTCCGCAATGAAGGCCAGCGCCGCATCGGCCGAGGAAACGGGGGCGGCCTGCGCCAGAAAGAGGCTCTTGCGGATTTCGCGTTCCAGCATGACCTGCTGCGTCAGGATCAGGGGCGTCTCGCTCACGCCGGGTCACTCCTCCTCCGTGGCGAACAGGCTGACAAGATCGCCAAGATGGCCGATTTCATGCAGCTGCATGCCGTCCGGCGCGCTGGGGCGGCGGTTGCCGCGCGCGATGCGGCGCGGCAGGTAGGCGCTCTCGAATCCCAGCTTGTGCGCCTCCTTCAGGCGCGTATCGGCCAGCGAGACCTGACGCACCTCCCCCGACAGGCCGACTTCGCCGAAATAGACCGCGCCGGCATGCGTCGGCTGCCCGGTCGCCGCCGAAATCAGCGCGGCCGCGACCGCAAGGTCGGCCGCCGGTTCCATCACCCGCAGGCCGCCCGCGATGTTCAGGTGGACATCCATCGCGTTCAGCTTCATCCCGCATCGCGATTCCAGCACGGCGAGCAGCATGTTCAGCCGCGCCGTCTCCCACCCCACCACGGCGCGGCGCGGGGCGCCGTCACCCGCCTTGGGTGACAGTAGTGCCTGTATCTCCAGCAGTACGGGGCGCGTGCCCTCCATCCCCGCGAAAACCGCCGAACCCGCGATATGCCCGCGCCGTTCGGCAAGGAACAGGGCGGAGGGATTGGGCACCTCCACCAGTCCCTGATCGGTCATGGCAAAGACGCCGATTTCGTCCGTTGCGCCGAAACGGTTCTTCGCCGCGCGCAGGATGCGGAACTGATGGCCGCGATCACCTTCGAAATACATGACGGCGTCGACCATGTGCTCCAGCACGCGCGGACCGGCCAGCGCGCCTTCCTTGGTGACATGGCCGACCAGCATCAGGCAGAAGCCGCGCTGTTTCGCCAGGCGGATCAGCTCAAATGCGGAAGAACGGACCTGGCTTACGGTGCCCGGCGCGCTTTCGACGGTTTCCATCCACATCGTCTGGATCGAATCGATGACCACCAGCGCCACGTCACGTTCGTTTTCCAGCGTGGCCGTGATGTCCGCGACATTGATCGCCGCCGCCAGTTCCAGCGCCGGCGCGTCCAGCCCCAGCCTGCGCGCGCGCAGGCGGATCTGGTCCACCGCCTCTTCACCAGAAATATACATGACCTTGCGCCCCATCCCCGCCAACGCGCAGGCCCCCTGAAGCAGCAGGGTCGATTTGCCGATGCCCGGATCCCCGCCCACCAGCACGACGGAGGCCGGCACCATCCCCCCGCCCAGAACCCGGTCCAGTTCGCTGATCCGCGTTTCTATGCGCTCAGGCGGCGGCGTGTCGCCCGCCAGCCCGACCAGTTCGATGCGCTTGCCCCGGCTGCGGCGTGGCGCGACCGCGCCCCCGGCCGTGGGTTCGACCGTTTCCTCCACGATGCTGTTCCACGCGCCGCAGGCGTCGCACCGGCCCGACCATTTCGGAAAGACCGCGCCACAGGACTGACAGACAAAGCGGTTGGCGGGACGGCGGGCCATCTTGGTTCCCCAGCTATGGTGTGAAAGGACGCGACATCGCGCACATGAAAAAGGCGGCAGGTCTGCCGTCCAGAGCCTGTCATAAAGGATCGGCCCGACAATGCCCTGAAATCATAAAAGTTTTTGGTGAAGCTTTTTGCAAAAAGCTTCGAAGGACGTCGCCGTTCTGAAAAAAGGCAACACCCGAAAACTTTTCAGGAAGGTCGTTTCAAACAGCCTCTCAGACGCGGACATCCACCTTGATCGGCCCCTCGCGCCGGCCATGCGTGAACTGGTCAACGATCGGGTTGCCACTGTCCAGAAGCGAGGTCGCCGGTCCCTGCCAGATGAGCCTGCCTTCATACAGCATGGCCGCCTGGTCGCCGATCCGCTGGGCGGAGGCCATGTCATGCGTGATGGCGATGGCGGTCGATCCCAGCTTGCGCACGCAATCGACGATCAGCCCGTCAATGACGGCCCCCATGATGGGGTCAAGGCCGGTGGTCGGTTCGTCAAAGAACAGGATTTCCGGCCGTGCCGCGATCGCGCGCGCCAGCCCGACGCGTTTTTGCATGCCCCCCGACAGTTCGGCGGGCGAAAGCGCGCCCACCGCTGGGTCCATCCCCACCTGTTCCAGCAGTTCGCCCGCGCGTTTCCTGGCGTCAGCACGGCTGATCCGGTGCTTGTGCAGCCGTCCCGCCGCCATCAGGCCGAAGGCGACATTTTCCCAGACCGTCAGGCTGTCAAACAGCGCGGCGTTCTGGAACAGCATCCCGATCTTTTCCATATAGGGTTCGCGATGGCGCGGCGACAGGGTGGTTACGTCCACGCCGTCGATTTCGATCGTCCCCGCATCCGGCGTCACCAGCCCGAGGATGCAGCGCAGCAGCACCGACTTGCCCGTGCCCGACCCCCCGATGATGACGAACGACGTGCCCGCCATGACGTCGAGGTCCACCCCGTTGAGCACCACTTTCGGGCCAAAGGATTTGCACAGGCCGCGAATGCGGATTTTCGGCGTCTGTCCGGTCATTGCGAAAAGAACACATCCGTCAGGAGGTAATCAAAGGTCAGCAGCAGGATGGAGGCCGCGACGACCGCCGCCGTCGTGGCCGCCCCCACGCCTTCCGCCCCGCCACGGCTGTGATAGCCGTGATAGCAGCCCATCAGCGCGATCAGGAAACCGAAGATCGCGGCCTTGGCCAGCCCCACGGTCACGTCCATCATCTTGAACGAGGACAGCGTCGCGGAAATATAGGCCTGCGGCACGAAGTTGAGCTTCATGACACAGACGATGAAGCCCCCCATGACGCCAAGGATGTCGGCCACGATCACAAGGAACGGCAGCGCCAGCGTCCCCGCCAGCAGGCGCGGGGTGACAAGGTATTTGATCGGGTTGGTCGAAAGCGTGCTGAGCGCGTCGATCTGGTTGGTGACCCGCATCGTGCCGATTTCCGCCGACATCGCCGCCCCCACGCGCCCCGCCACCATCAGGCCCGCCAGAACGGGGCCGAGTTCGCGCGTGACCGCAAGGATGACGATGCCCGCGATCGCGCTCTGCGCATGGTACTGCGCAAACCCGGTATAGGACTGCAGCGCGATCACTCCCCCCGAAAACAGCGCCGTCAGCGCGACGACCGGCAGGGAGAAATAGCCGATTTCAATCAGCGATCCCCAGAACGTCCGCCAGTAGAAGGGAGGGCGTACCAGGTGGGACACCGCCAGCAGGCCGAACAGCGTCACCTGCCCCGCCATGCGCACCATGTCGAGGAGCGTGCGGCCGATGCCCGCGATGAAATCGAGGATTTTATCCACGCGCATCCCCCATGGGGATCAGCGGCGTGAAGGGGGAAGTTGGGTCGGACATGTTCCTGCCGTAGCGCGGGATGATGCCGGCGTCAAAGCCAAAGCGCGTGACCCGAACCGCATGTTCGCAGGAAAATTCTCGAAGTCCCAAAAAAAGGCGGCGTCGCGAGACGCCGCCGGAGTTTAGGGAGGAAACGTCCATGAAGCGCACACGTCATGCGGCTTCATGGACGAAGATGGAAAAAGCGCACGACCGGTGTCAAGCGGAAGTGCCAGAAAGGGCGGCGGCTGATACTTTTTTGTCACATATATGTCGCCACACATTGCAGCCCGTCATGGCGGCTACGCCCACCATGATCGTGACCGCCAGCGGCGTGGGACTGTGGAAGGTCACATGCCCCAGCACGAATCCGCTGAACGCCGCGAGCGAGAACTGGATCGTCCCCATAAGGGCCGAGGCACTTCCGGCCTGATGTCCGTGATGCGTGAACGCCAGCACCATCGCGTTCGGCCCGATAAAGCCCAGCGTGCCGGTAATGCCCATGATCAGCGCGCAGATCACCGCCGGATGCCCCGGCCCGGCAAAACCGGACAGCGACAGCCCGAGGCACAGCATGCTGATGCACAGGCAGACAAGGATGCCCACGTTCAGCAGCCGCGTCAGGGGATGGCGATGGACCAGCCAGCCGTTGATCTGCGCCCCCGTGATGAAGAATGCCGCGTTGAGCCCGAAGAACACTCCGAACTGCGCGGGGGTGAAGTGCAGCAGCTTTTCAAACAGGATCGGCGACGCCGTGAGGTAGGCGAACATCACGAAGGAGGCAAAGCTGGTGATAAGGGCGCTCGACATGAAAACCGGTTCGCGCACCAGCCCGATATACCGCGTCGCGATCCCCGACAGCGACAGCGCGATGCGCCTGTCGCGCGGCATCGTGTCGGGCAGCATGGACGCCGTCCACGCAAGGCCCACCACGGCATAGATCACCGCGACCCAGAAAATCCACCGCCAGTGCCCGACCGACAGCACGAGGCTCCCCAGCGAGGGGGCGAGGATGGGCATCAGGCCGAACACCAGCGTCAGCTGCGACATGATCTTCGCCCCCTGCCGTCCCGTGGCGACGTCGCGCACGATGGCGCGCGGCACCACGCTGCACGCCGACCCGCCAAGTGCTGCGACAAACCGGCACAGGCAGAACAGGTCCAGCGTGGTGGCGCACGCGCATCCGATGGAGGCTACGAGGAAAATCGCCAGCCCCCCGATCAGCGGCGTGCGCCGGCCCAGCCGGTCCGAAAGCGGCCCCATGCTGAACTGTCCCACCGCCAGTCCGGCGAACCACGCGGCCAGCGTGATCTGGCTGGCGCCGTTGCGGCCATGCGCCAGGTCCTGGTCCAGCACGGGAAAGGCAGGCAGGTACATGTCGGTCGAAAGCGGGCCGATCGCGGTCAGCAGCCCCAGCAGCCCGATCATCCAGAACGGCATGAGCGGCGGTAGCGTGGATGAGGCGGTGCGGGTGGTCGTGGTGGCGATGGACATGGGGAATACGGCTTCTGCGCGGGGATGCGGCCCGGGATGTTACGGCGCGGGGCGGGGATAAAACGGGGTTTCATATCCGTGGTTTCGGGGGTGTTTGTCCATGTTTTCGTGACGCGATGCCCCGGCGTGCCCACATAACGGAGGGGCGTCGCGCGCATACCGTCATGGCGGCGACTCCGCTGCTTGGATTACATCGGCGGAGCCGCTATGTCAGGCATGCTCCGGATTACCAGCAACCACGAAGAGATCGCACATGACCGATACACCGCCCGACCGCCTGTCCGCCAATCCCTCCAGCCCGTTTTACAACGAGGCCCTGCTGGAACGCGGCATTGGCGTCAAATTCAAGGGTGTCGAGAAAAACAATGTCGAGGAATACTGCATCAGCGAAGGCTGGGTCCGCCTTGCCGTGGGCAAGAGCACGGACCGCCATGGCAACCCGATGACCATGATGGTGCGCGGCCCGGTCGAGGTCTGGATCAAGGGCTGAGACCCGTCGCACAAATGCGACGGGATGGCCTGAGTATAAGATAACAGAAGTTTTCGGGTGCCGCCTTTTTTTAAAAAGGTGGCGTTCCTTTGAAGCTTTTTGAAAAAAGCTTCACCAAAAACTTTTTGAAATTTGCAGGATTTCTCAAGGGCGCGTTTTTTGTCAGGTCAGGGGCCGCGGGCACCCTGACCTGACGACGGGCTTATTCCTCGTCAATCGCGCGCTTGGGCAGCAGGGCCGGCACGAAGATCAGCGTCGCCATCAGCGTGCAGGCCAGCGACAGCAGCAGCAGCCGGCCCATGCTGGCCGTTCCGGGATGGTGCGACGCGGCAAGCGAGCCGAACGCCGTGCCTGTCGTCAGCGCGGAAAACAGCACCGCGCGCGCCGTGGGACTCGACAGCGGCATCTTCACGCCAGCGCGCCAGTTCATGACGAAATAGATGTTGAACGACACGCCCACCCCAAGCAGCAGCGGCAGGGCAATGATGTTGGCGAAATTCAGCTGTTCCGGCACCACCACGATCAGGATGACGGTCATCAGCGCCGACAGCAGCAGCGGCGCCAGCACCAGCGCGGAATCCAGCAGCCGGCGCAGCGCGATCGACAGGATGATCGCGATCATCACGATCGCGGCGCACGCGGCCATGACAAAGGCATGGACCATCGTGGCGGCACTTTCGACGATGTCGATGGCGCTGCCCGCCGCCGTCGGCGCGACCTTGCGGATGCTGTCGACATAACGGTGCAGGGCGGTATTGCCGGTCATCTGCTTGGTGGGATGCACCTCAACCAGCGCGCGTCCGTCAGGCAGCAGGTAATCGTTGGCCAGGATGGGCGGCACGTCGGATATCGAAACCGGCTTGGCCTGCAGCATGGTCCGCAGCATGTCCAGCTGCATCGGCAGGAAATGGACCAGTGCCTCGTTCGCGTTCATCACGGTCTGGTCATCCGCCTGCGACAGGCGCATCAGCGCCGACTGGATCTGGCGCAGGGGATCATTGGCCGCCAGCTTGTCCAGCACCCCGCCCAGATCGGCGGCCGTCTTGGCCGCGGCCTCGCGCAGGGCGGCGGCGTCCGGCGCGGGTTTGGGGTTGGGCACGATCAGGGTCGGCAGCATGATGTTGGCCGCGTCCTGGATCATCGGCAGCTTGGTCTTCTGGTCCGCCGGCACCAGCGATCCCAGCCACAGCGCGTCATGCACCAGCGGCAGTTGCGACAGCTTGTCCGACATCGCATGTGCCTGATCCAGGTCGGGCATCAGCACATCGACCGAATAGGGCGAATACTGCGGCTCCGACATCAGCATGCCCAGCGTGACCATCCCCTCGGACTTCGGGTTCTTGGTATGCAGCGGGTCGGCGTCGAACGTCAGGGTCGGGATCAGCCCCGCGCCCACCAGCGCAAGGCAGGCGAACACGCCAAGGATGATCCTGCGATGGTGGCGGATGGCGATGTCGATGGGACGCGCGAACGCGAACCCGACCGAGCCATGGCCCGCTGTCGGGCGGAAAATCCGCAGCAGCGCGGGCAGCAGCGTCAGCGTGCAGACAAAGGCGAAAATCATGCCAAAGCCCGCGATCAGGCCCAGCTGCGCCACGCCGACAAAGGCGGTGGGCGTAAAGGCAAGGAAGCCAGCCGACGTCGCGGTCGCCGCCACCAGGATCTGATGGCCGGTTTCGTTGCCTGTGCGCTCCAGCGCGTCATGCAGGCTGGGCACGACCCCGTCGGGCAGGGACTGCGCACGGAAACGCACGCAGAACTGGATGGCGAAATCCACCGCGATGCCAACGAACAGGATGGCGAATGCCACGGAAATCAGGTTCAGCTTGCCCACCGCCAGCGCGGCGAACCCGGTGGTCAGCAGCAGTCCCGTCACCAGCGTGATGATGATCGGCGCGATCAGGCGCCACGTATGGACCGCAAGGACCAGCCACAGCGTCACCAGCACCAGCGACCCCAGCAGGCCGGCCACCATGCCTTCGGCCACGGTGGCGAACTCCTCGTCCGCGATCTGGATATCGCCGGTGATGTGGATATGCGCCTGTCCCGATTTGACGAACGGCAGGTCGCGCGCCGCCGCGCGCATGGCGTCGGCCGCCGCCCCGCCGGGCTGGAATGAATCGTAATCAAGCTTGGGCTGCGTCACGACGAACTGGTACTTGCCCCCCATGTCGGCAAGGTCGCCCGCCAGCAGGCGTTCCCACGACATGGTTTCGGGGTGGCCCTGCGCGGCATGATCCAGGGTCGCGGCAAAACCCGTCAGCGCGGAGGCGAACCCCTTGAGGTCGCCTTCGCCATGCTGGATGCCCAGCGCGATCATCGACAGCGCGCCAAACAGGCCGCGTCCCGACGGGTCCGCCGCCAGCTGCCCCAGGAACGGCTGCGCGGTGATGGTGGTGTCCAGCACGTGCTCCAGCGCCTTGGGGTCAAGGAACATCAGCCCGTTGCGCACGAGGTAGGGATCGGTCTGTGGCGTGGTGACGTAATTGAAATGCGCGTGGTCGCCCTTGAGCCTTGCCGCAAGGTCGATCGCCGTCTGCTGCGCCTCCTCCGGCAGGGCCGCGTCGATTACCGCGACCAGCTGGTCCTGTTTCTGCGGGAACAGCCGTCCCATTTCATCCGAACGCTGCTTCCACGGCAGATCGGACGAGAACATGGTGCCCGTGTCGGTGGTAACGCCCAGCCGGGTATAGCTTGCGAACGTCGCCCCCCCGGCCAGCACGGCAAAGAGCAGGACCACCGCAATGGCCTGTTTGGAACAGAACGCGACAAGACGCCCAAGGGGTACCGATAGCATGACGAGTTATTCAGCCCTTCAGAAACCGTTGCCGATGCGTATTTCGTCCTGGCACCGGGTGGAAGAGCCTCGGTTTGGCCCATGAAGCCCCGATGATGCAAGGCGGTTCTTTGTTACCGTGCCCGCAGCGTATGGCATGAACATGGCGTGCGAGGGGGGATGCGACGCATGCGCGCGCGTCACGCCCCTGCGGGCGGCGGGCGCGATTTTCATGACTGTTCCGGAACTTCGCGGACCTGTGCGGGTGTTTTCGCATCGGGCGGCGCGATCCAGTGAAGCTCCATCCACTGCCACCCCACGAGGGAGGGCAGGCCCCATGCGATTTCACGTAATCGTTTGATCAGCGACAGGGCGATCGCGATCTGCGGCGAGACGCCGAACAGGCCCGCGATGATGATGTACCCCCCTTCCGACACGCCCAGCGCGCCGGGCACGGCAAAGCCCGCCGATTTTGCCGCCTGTCCCACGCTTTCGATCACAAGGCACTGCGGCAGGGACAGCGGGTGGCCCACGCCATGCAGGATGATGCTGACCTCGAACGTGCCAAGCGACCATCCCAGCAGTTGCAGGGCGCCCGCGCGCAGCGAACTGCTGCGCGTCTTGTACAGCGTGATGATTTCGTGGTGCAGCCCGCGTATGTCCTCCATCCCGCCCCATCCCAGATGGTCGGCGATGCGCATCAGCAGCCCCTCAATCAGCGAGACCGCGCCCAGGTACTGGCTACCGAAAAAGACCGCGCCCAGCAGCAGCGCCGCGCCCGCGCTTTCCATCAGTTCGTCCGTCACGGCGGAACGGTTGACCAGGCAGAACAGCACCCCCAGCCCGATCAGGGTGAACGTCACCTGGCTGAGCAGTTCGATCGTCAGGTCGCAGATGGTCGCGGCGGCGGCGCGGCGCAGGCCCACGCCATGCCGGCGCGACAGCAGGCGGGCCGAAATCACCTCGCCCCCCACCTGGGCCACCGGCAGCAGGTTGTTGATACCCTCGCGCGCGCAGCGCAGGGCAAGGAAATCCCCCAGCGGAAGCGGCCTGCGATGGCTTTCGGTCAGGATTTTCCATGCCAGCGCGGAGGCACAGACCTGCGTTGCGTGAAACACGATAACGGCGGCGACGCTCCACCCCCCCGTGGCGATCAGGCCAAGGATGTCATGCAGGCCGAAACGGGAGAGCATCCATATCGTCAGCCCGATCCCGAATGTTCCGGCGATGAAAGTGATCAGCCTCATCCGCCGTCCTTCTGTCGCGCCAGTGTCCCTGCCCGCGCGCGGGTGTCGCGCGCGGGTATGTCACAACCTTAACAGCCTCTTATTTTCTGTATCAATGCAAGACTTTCGACACAGGCGGCCACGGCCTCGCGTCCCTTGTTGTGGATGTCGTCGCGCGAACGCACCACGGCCTGTTCATCGGTATAGGTGGTCAGGACGCCGAACGCGACCGGGACCTCGGTCGAAAGCGACGCCTGCATCAGGCCCACGGCCGCGCCAAGGCTGATGAATTCGAAATGCGCGGTATCGCCCTTGATGACGCAGCCAAGGCAGACCACGCCGTCGTAACGGCCCGTTTTCGCCAGCGTCTGCGCCAGCAGCGGCAGTTCGTACGCGCCGGGGGCATACAGGATATCGTCGTCGCGCATGGTGATGTCATGTTCACGCAGCCACGCCAGCGCGCCGTCACGCAGCCCGTGCGTCACGGTTTCGTTGAAGCGGCTCACCACGATGGCCAGGCGCGGTGGCCGGGCAAATGTCAGGTCCACGGTGGTGGAGGGGATGTTTGTGCTCATCAACTGGTTCCTGAAGGGGCCTTATTCCTCGACCGGCGCGGTCGCGGGCAGGCAGAGCTTGTGGCCCATGCGGGTGCGCTTGGCATCCAGATAGGCGCGGTTGAACGGGTTGGGCGCGATATCCAGCGCGACGCGCCTGCGGACATCGAACCCATGCCGCGTCAGGGCGCTGACCTTGTCGGGGTTGTTGGTCATCAGGTCCAGCGTCCCGATCCCCAGCGCGCGCAGGATGTCGGCAGCGACGTTCCAGTCCCGCGCGTCGGTGTCGAAGCCGAGGCGGTGGTTGGCGTCCACGGTGTCGAGTCCCATGTCCTGCAGCGCATAGGCGCGGATCTTGTTCGCCAGCCCGATCCCGCGTCCCTCGTGCCCCTGCAGATAGACAAGCACGCCCGCGTCGGCGCGGTCGATGCGTTCAAGTGCCGCCTGCAGCTGCGCCCCGCAGTCGCAGCGCAGCGACCCCAGCGCGTCGCCCGTCACGCATTCCGAATGCAGCCGCACCAGCGGGACCGTGCCCTTCGCATCGGGCTTTCCCTTGACCATCGCGACATGTTCCGTCCCGTCCGGGGCGCGGAAGGCGTGGATGATCATATCCTCGCCGCCAAAGCGGCTGGGCAGTCGCGCCTGCGCCACCTGTTCGACGCGGGGGAAGGGGGATGCGGGTTCGCCCGGCGTGGTCGCGGCCTGCGCGCGCGCACGCAGCCACGCCGCGAGTTCTGCGATGGAAAGGATCGGCAGCCCGTGCTTTTTTGCGAAGGGACGCAGGTCGTCCATGCGCGACATGGTGCCGTCCTCGTTCGTGATTTCGCAGATCACGGCCGCCGGAATCAGGCCGGCCAGGCGCGCGAGGTCGATCGAGGCCTCGGTATGCCCGTCGCGTTCCAGCGTCCCGCCCGGCTTCGCGCGCAGCGGGAAGATATGCCCCGGCGAGACAAGGTCCGACGGTCGCGCGTCCGGCGCCACGGCCGCAAGGATGGTGCGCGCGCGGTCGGCGGCGGAAATGCCGGTGGTCACGCCCTCGCGCGCCTCGATCGAGACGGTGAACGCCGTGCCGCGCGGGCAGGTATTGACCTGCGTCATCATCGGCAGGCCCAGCTGCGTCACGATGGCGGGGGCCAGCGGCATGCATACGAGGCCACGGGCATGGGTGATCATGAAATTGATCGCCTCTGGCGTGACCAGCTCGGCCGCCATCACCAGGTCGCCCTCGTTCTCGCGGTCCTCGTCATCGACAAGGATGACCATGCCGCCACGCCGGATGGTCGCGACCGCTTCTTCCAGCCGGGGGGGCATCAACGGTACTGGCATAATGTCTCCACGTATTTTGCGATGACATCCACCTCCACGTTGACCGTCGCGCCAGGCGTCAGCGTGCCCAGCGTGGTGTGGTCCCATGTGTGGGGGATGATCATGAGTTCGATGCGGAATTCGTCGGGATCGCCGTCCGCCCCCGGCGCACCCACGGCGTTCAGCGTCAGGCTGATGCCATCAAGGGTGATCGACCCCTTGTCCACCAGATAGCGCCGCAGCCGCGCGGGCACGGCAAAGGCGATGTGGCGTGCCTCCCCATCCGGGGTGATGGACAGCAGCCGCGCCGTGGCGTCCACGTGTCCCTGCACGATATGGCCCGACAGGCGGGTGGCGGGCGTCACCGCGCGTTCAAGGTTGACGCGGCGTCCGGGCGCAAGCTGGCGCAGGGAGGTGCATTCCAGCGTTTCGGGACTGATGAAGAACGCGGCATTGCCCGCCGCGTCGAACTCCGTCACCGTCAGGCACACGCCGTTGACCGCGATGCTTTCCCCCAGCGAAAGGTCCGTGATGCCCGTGTCCACCCGGATTTCAAGGTCGCGTTCGCCCGGGCGCGTGGTGGTGACGGTTCCCAGATGTTCTATGATCCCAGAAAACATGCCGTTCCTTTCGGGGTGTTCAGTTCGCGAAACAGGCGCAGCGGCGTGTCCGTGCCCGTGCGGATGGCGACATCCAGCGTCTCCGTCCCGTCAGGGCGCACGCCGATCGTCAGCCAGTCATCCCAGATGTCATGTTCACGCAGCGCGGACAGCAGGCCCGGCCCGGCCTCCACCAGCGCCCACATCGCCCCGGCCTGTCCCAGAATGTCGGGCAGGTCGCGCACATCGGTGCAGGTCCGCACGTCAAAGCCACGGGCCCGCGCGGCGTCGGCATATTCCGCGTCCACCTGCCCGCGCGTGGTGCAGATCGCCAGCAGGCGCGGCATGCGGTCCGGATGGTCGGGAATGCGCCGCACATCAAGGCCGGGGCGGTCCGTGGCGATGGTGCCGGTGGCCGTGACCACCGCGTCGGTCGCGCGACGCAGGCGGTGGGCCAGGTCCAGCGCCGCCGCCGAGGTAAAGGTCGTGCGTCCGGCAGGCGGGATCATCGAGCCGGTGGCGTCAAGCGCCTGCTTGACCGTGATCCATGCCTTGCCCGTGCGCGTCAGGCGGGCGAAGGGCATGATCAGGCTGCGGCACTGCTGCGCCAGCCATCGGGCGTCGGGGGTGTCGTATCCGGACAGGAACCGCACGTCGCACCCCGCATTGCGGAGGTAGTCGGCACCGCCGCCGGCGACGTTGGGATTGGGGTCGGCGGCCCCGATCCAGACCGTGCGGATGGGGGTGTGCATGATCGCCTGCGAACACGGCCCGGTGCGGCCGGTGTGGTTGCATGGCTCCAGCGTCACGACGATGGTGCGGGCGCGTTCGATCAGGCCGAGTTCACGGCACAGCCCGATGGCCCGGGCCTCGGCATGGGGGGTGCCGGCGCGGTGATGCGCGCCGACGCACAGGATTTCCCCGGCGTCATCAAGGATCGCGCATCCCACGGGCGGATTGGGCGCCGTCGCGCCGACATGGCGGACGGCCTCCGCCACGGCTGCGTGGAAGGCGCGGTCTATGAAGGGGGGAAGCCCGGTCGCCCTTGTCCCCGTGCGTGCATGTCCGACTGACATGTCCACGACGATACTCTCCATCCCATGCGGACGGACCCAGGGCGCACGACGCCTGCATGCCGCCCCCATGTGTGGGGACGGGCATCCTGACATGCGTTCTCTATCATCCGGACTGTAACCGTCGGTTCCGGGGTCTCACCGGATCTGCTGACCCTGCTGGCGAATGCCGGCAGGCGCTCGCGGACTGATGACGCAATCACAGGATCGCGCCAAACACCGCCGGTGGGGAATTGCGCCCCGCCCCGAGAACGTCTGCGGGCCGGTTCCCATGAACCAGCCCATCAACTGCGCTATAGTTTGGGAAGATCGGAACGCGATTGCAAGTCCCGGCCGCGATCACATTCCCTTATAACCCCTTATGGCCGTGGGGCGGGTGTCTTGCGCGTGGGATGCCACAGGGAGGGGACGCGCCCGTGATGGCCGAAATTCACCAGCCGCGCCTCCTCGACCTCCATCCGGCCAAAGACATGGGTGCGGATCGCCAGCACCGACAGCGACGCCCCCGCGAACGGCCCGATGGCATAGATCCAGAACGATGCCCACTGTCCGGAGAAGATGGCGGGCGCGAAGCTGCGCGCGAGGTTGGAGCTGTTGCCCGACAGCCATGCCGACACGGGGTTGAGCAGCAGGAAGAACAGGCCCCCAGCCCATGGCGTCAGTTCCTTGAAGCGGGGATGTCCCGCCAGCCAGTACAGCATCAGGATCAGCAGGCCGGTCAGCACCAGTTCGGTGACCAGCGGCCACAGGATCGGGACGGACGCGGCAGGCACCGTCGCGGCATAGCCGGCCGCCGTCACGATATGTCCCCATGACGGAAACATCCCCGCGACGCATGCCAGAAGCCACGTCCCCAGGCACGCCCCGATGATCTGGGCCACGACATAGCCGCACAGGTCGATCCACCCCAGCTTCCCCGCCAGCGCGAACGCCAGGGAGACCGACGGGTTCACATGCGCGCCGCTTACTTTCCCGAACGGGGTCATTGCCGCCACCGTGCCCGACAGGCCGAAGAACAGGCCGCATAATGCCGTCTGGATGATGGGGTGGGGGGCCAGCCATATCCCGACCGGCGTCTGCGGCACCGTCAGGATCGCAACCGAAATGATGCCGCAGATCATCAGGACGGCCGTCGCCACCATCTCGCACCCGTACAGGGTCCAGTGCAGGGGGTGGTCGGGATGGGCCGCGCCGGAAAGGGGGCGGTCATCCACCGGGGGCCGGGAAGCCGGGGGGAGGGAAGAGGATGTCGTGTTCATGCCGCCGTGCTTCCATGCAGTGAAATCCAGTGCCCGAAATGGACGCGCGACCACGAATATAGGAAGAAATATTACGAAATATATATAATCATGCGAATATAAGCTGCTGAATTAAATAATAACCAAATATCTGTTTTTCAAATTTTTATTGATGAGACATGCTACGACAAAGTGTATGCGAAAAAACATCATCGTGACATGAAATACTTGTGTGCCAGCGTGCGGTGCGCGCCGGATCCACCTCTCCGCCCGTCGGGCGATGTTGTTACACATGCGATGATGTCTTTTGTATTTACTTGAAGGACTGCGTGCCGGACTGATGTGCTGTTGGCGGAATCTGCCTGACCCTGCCTGCGACCGCCGCCACGCGCGCGCGTGGCGGCGGCTGGCGCGTGGCGCGGGGGCGATGCTGCCGGGGGTCCTCGTGATCTGCGCCGCCCTGCCGGCCCGGGCGGACGACCTGGCGGAAATCCAGGCCATCCGCGAGGAGATGCGCCGGCTGGAGGCCAAGGTCGAACGGCTGGAGGCCCATCACGCGCATGCGCCGGGGAACGGCATGCATGCCTCCATCAGCCACGGCGTGCGCCAGAACCAGCTGTCGGGTGGGGGGGCGACGGGGGTGTCGTCGCATCCGATCGACCCGCATGCCGTGCCCGACCTGCGGCACCTGTCGATCGGGGGGGCAGCGGTTTCCCCCGATGCCCAGACTGCGGCGGAGGAGGCCAACGAATCCGTACAGGACAACGACAACCAGCAGCAGCCGCAGCTGAACATGGATTCCTCCAGCCCGCTGTCGATCACGCAGACGGGCGTGGACAGCCTGCCGCCGGTGTTCCGCATTGGCGGCGTGTCGGTGCGCCTGGGCGGCTTCATCGACTTTTCCAACATCTACCGCAGCAAGAACCTGACCAGCGGCCCCGCGACCAGCTGGGGCAGCTTCCCCTATGCCAACAGTCCCAACGCCCATACCGGCGAGTACCGTCCCTCGGCGCAGCTGACGCGACTGAGCGTGCTGCTGCAGGGAACGCCGACGGACCATCAGGTGCTGTCGGCCTATATCGAAACCGATTTCGGCGGCGCGGCGGGCACGGCCAACAGTTACCAGACCAACAGCTATACCCCGCGTATCCGTCAGGCCTACATGACCTTCAGCGATACGAAATGGGGGTTCCATGTCCTTGCGGGGCAGGCGTGGAGCCTGACGACAGGCTATACGCAGGGGCTGCTGTCGCGGCATGAGCAGCTGCCGCCGGTGGTCGACAACAACCAGATCCCCGGCATCGTCTTTACCCGCGTGCCCCAGATCCGCTTCATCAAGGATTTCGGGCGCAAATGGTGGGTGGGCCTGTCGTTCGAGGCCCCGCAGGTCGCCTTTGCCGAATCGGATGGCATGCTGAATGACGGCACGCTGGAACCGGGCGTGGGCATGCGTGGCGGCACCGACATCCTGTATAACAACAGCGGTTCGGGCATGCTGAACCCCAACGCCAAATACAGCATGGACGTGGCCCCGGACATCGTGCTCAAGGGCGCGCTGGATACCCGCCTCGCGCATTACGAGGTGTATGGCCTGGCGCGGTGGTTCAAGTCGCTGGCGAAGACCTATGGCAGCAATTCGATCCGTGAACGCGTATCGTTCGCCGGCGGCGTGGGGGGCGACATCACCGTCCATGCCATTCCCAAATTCCTGCAGGTCACGGGCAACGTGCTGGCGGGCAAGGGCATCGGGCGATATGGCCCGTCGATGATTTCGGACGCCACGTTCAAGCCTGACGGCACGCCCGCGCCCATTCCCGAACTGATCGGCAGCCTGGGCCTGATCGGCCATCCGACCAACAACGTGCTGCTGTATCTGTATGGCGGGATCGAGACGGCGGGACGCCGCACCTATCGCGGGCTGGATGGCATGCAGTACGGATACGGCGTCAGCGACCTCGACCTCGAATCGTGCAATATCGAGGAAATCACGTCGAGCACATGTAACGCGCAGACCCGCACCATCGCCGACATGACGGTGGGCGGATGGTGGCATGTGCTGCAGGGACGTTATGGCGCGGTGATGACCGGCGTGCAGTACACCTACGTCCACAAGATCGCCTTCAGCGGCAATAACGGGGCGGGCCGGTCGGTCGACCCGACCACGGGCGGCAATACGATTTACGTCACTTTCCGCTATCTGCCGTTTCAGTAAGCGGGGCGTGAAGCGCCGTCAGGCAGTCGGTGACCTGGTGGTTGAGGTGGATGTCATGCACCCCCTGCACGCCGCGGATGACATCCGTGCGCCAGCGTTTCGGCATCCTGGTGTCCACGCAGATCGCCCCCCCGCCCAGAAGCGGCCCGTTGCCGGGATCAAGGACCTGCAGCACGGCATGCGGGTTGCGCACGATTGCGCGTCGTAACGCGCCCTGCAGCGCCGTGACGTGGGTTTTATCGGTATTGGCGATCAGGTCGGGCACCAGCACGATCCACCCGTCCCACCCCGAGGATACGGCGCGGATCACATGGGGCCATGCCTGCTGCCGGTCCAGTTGCGCCACGCTGTTGCGCGCCCCGTTTTCCGCGATCCGCGCGGCCAGCGCCCGTGCCGTCAGGACGCGCGTGGCCTCCACCGGGGCGCCGGGCGTGGGCTGGGTGCTGGCCGCCAGCGCCGTCAGCCCGATGGGGAGCGCCAGAAGCAGCCACAGCAGCACAAGACGGGTGACGGAGCGTATCCGCAAACTTTTTTCCTATCGCGCTGTTGATGAACCTTAAGTGGCAAAAGACCGGGACTTCGTGGCGATCGCGGGGCAGGGATGGGGAAAATCGGGGGCACGCGGCTGTTGCGGGGGGCACGTCATGTGCCTATAGCGTGCGGCAATATCCGCATTCACTATTCGCATTCACTCTGGCGCCGGACCCGATCCGGCAGGCAGGGACGCGCCCCCCAGGATTTTCCACATGGGCCATCCCGCCCCCGGTTCGCGATCGCGCCACACGCCATCCGCCAAGGAGAACAGGAACGATGACCGCCATTTCCACTTCCGAGATCTCGCGCCTCCAGACCTGCCTGCGCCGCCTGCTGGGATCGCCCGGCCTGACCGTCAACGCGCCGCCGCGCGCGGGGCTGTCGGTCGAACTGGCCGTCAATGGCGAAGTGGTCGGCACCATCCATCGTGACGAGGACGAGGGCGAGGTGTCCTATGCCGTGCACATGACGGTTCTGGAGGAAGACCTGCCCCCCGCGCGCTGAACACGCGACGCGCCATCCCCACGACGCCGTGGGGACCGGCCCGTGCCTGCGTTCATGCGAAAGGGGCGGGTGGGGACGTCAGTGCCGGGTGATGGCGGGCGGCTGCGCCTGCGTGGCGGAGGCCTCCATCAGCGGCTGGCGCGCCGTCGGCAGGTCGATGCGATGGATTTTCCACTGGAACGCATGGATGCGCATCTGAAGGCGCAGCGGCGTTTCGTTTTCATGGCCGGGCATGACGATGCTGGTTTCAAACAGCCCCGGCTTGACGAAACGCGCATGCATCCGCTGCAGGAACATGATGGGCGAAACCGTGTTTGTGCCCTGCCCCTGCGGGACAAGGTGGTCAACGATTTCCCCGAGATTGTCTTCGTTCACATGGACGTCGATGGCGTTGGACACGGCGGTGGAAGCAAAGGACGAGCCGAATTCCGGCAGGTCGTCATCCGCCGGCTTTTCACCGATCAGTTCGTCGATGGCCTGTGTCTTGAGGCTGTCGCGCACCGAATTCCAGCGCAGCGTCTGCCCCAGCCCATGCATGTCATGGCTCTGGATGGCGGAAGAGATCGACCACAATGTGACAAACGGCGACGCGGCATACAGCGATGTTGCCGCGGCAAACGTCCCGGCACATATCCAGCGTGCCTGCTGGCGCCGCATTTCGCACAGCGAGAACGGGATTTTCATGCGGGAAAGAGAAGACATTGTTTTATATTCCCCCATGTGTGGTTTGTGACATGATTCATCTTATACGGGAAACATATCCGGCATGCATTGGTTTCATGAAATGAAGCTCATGGGATCACGAAAACGTGATAATAACGCGGCGCCCGCAGGCTTTGCAATAACAGCGGGCAGGGGATGAAGGGTGGATTTTTCCGAAGAAGAGATACAGCGCTATGCCCGGCACATCCTCCTGCCGGAGGTGGGCGGCACGGGACAGGAAGCCCTGCTCGGGGCCAGCGTTCTCATTGTCGGGGCAGGGGGACTGGGCTCCCCGCTGGCGCTGTACCTTGCCGCGGCGGGGGTGGGGCGCATCGGGCTGGTTGATGACGACGTGGTGGACCTGTCGAACCTGCAGCGCCAGATCGCCCATGTAACGGCGCGGGTCGGCCATGCAAAAGTCGAATCGGCGGCGGCGGCGATGCGGGCCATAAATCCGGGCGTCAGGGTCGATTGTCATAACATCCGGCTGGGTCCTGACAACGTGCGCGAACTGGTTCGCGCCCATGACATCGTGTGCGACGGATGCGACAATTTCGCCACCCGCTACCTGCTGGCCGATGCCTGCGCGCTGGAACGCCGGACGCTGGTGTCCGCCGCGGTCCTGCGGTTCGAGGGACAGCTTTCGACCTTCCGTCCGCATGAGGGCGGTCCCTGCTATCGCTGCCTGTATCCGTCCGCGCCGCCCGCGGGCATGGTGCCCTCCTGCGCCGAAGCCGGCGTGTTCGGCGCCGTGACCGGCGTGATGGGCACGTTGCAGGCGACGGAAGTGCTCAAGGAAATCCTTGGAATCGGGGAGGGGCTGTCGGGAAGGCTGCTGATATGGGATGCACTGGCGATGCGGTTCCATACCATCACCCTGCCCGCCGATCCGGATTGCCGCCTGTGCGGCCCCCATGCCACCATCCATGACCTGTCCGCGCATCGCGCCCACACGCACGGCCCGGCCTGCGCCCATGACGCGGGCGGCGTATCGTGACGGGCGCGGCATCGGGGCATGACGGGGGGGTGGGGGACGGCGATCTTGCGATCCTGCTGCTCGACGGCGGGTATGAACGGGCACATTATGCGCTTGTCCTCGCGGCCTCGGCACTTGCGCTGGGGCGTTCGGTCGTGCTGTTCGCGGCGGGGGGCGGGGTTCACGCCCTGGCGCGCGACTGGCGCGGGCTGCGCGATTCGGGGCGGGACGCCGACATGGCCGCGCGCGGCGTTGCGACATTCGCGACCCTGCGCGACGCGGTGGTCGAACTGGAATGCGGGCTGCTGGCGTGTGAGGCGGGACTGAGGGTATGTGATCTGGCCCCTGACGCGCTTTTGCCATCGGTGCGTGTCGCGGGGGTGCCGACATTTCTGGATGCCGCCCGTGGGCGACAGGTCATCACATTATAAAAGGACTGAGGAACGCGATGGCGCAAGGCACGCGGCATGTTTTCACCCCGCATGTTTCCCCCCCCGCGCGGATGGCGGGAAAACGGGTTGTCCCCTTCATCGGGGGGCGATCGCGTCATCTGTGGGGCGTCGTATGCGTGGCGGCCGTGCTGATGCCCCTCTGGCAGGGCGGCGCGGCGCTGGCGGCCACGACGCCCGCCAGCACGGGCGCGACCGCCACGACCACCCATCACCACCATCACGGCGCCCACCATCACAAGGGCGAAGCGGCGGAAAAGGCGGCGCAAGGCAAGGCGGCATCGGGCAAGAAGGCCCATGCCGGGCACAAGGCAAAGGGTGCCGCCCATCAGCATGAACATGCCGCCTCTTCCACTGCCGCCCCCGCACATCACCATGCGCATCCCGCCGTCGCCGCGCCGGTCGCCGCGGGTGCCGCGACGGCTGCGGCTGCCGCGGCGGCCACGGGTGGCAATGCCGCCGCGCCGCCCGCGCCGGGCGTGCCCCCCGGCGCGCCGGACAAGGGAAGTGTTACGGGCCTGCCGCTGCCGCGTTTTGCCGCATTCCGCGCGGACGAGGTGAACCTGCGTGCCGGGCCGGGGCAGCGTTACCCGATCGAGTGGGTGTACCACCGCCGGGGGCTGCCGGTGAAAATCGAACGCGAATTCGATGTCTGGCGTCTGGTGGAGGACGCGGACGGACAGAAAGGCTGGGTGCATCAGGCAACCCTGGTGGGGACGCGCACGTTCGTCATTCCGGGACAGCCAGTGCAGGGCGATGCGCGGCAGGCCGGGCAACCGTCTGAAAAGGAAACGGATGTCATCGGCCGCGCCGACAGCCGCATCATCGGGCACGTGGCCGACGCGGCGCAGGCGGCAGCCATTCCGGGGGCCATCATGCTGCGGGCGAAGGCTGATCCCGCGTCGCCCGTCGTCGCGGTGCTCAAACCCGGCGTTGTGGGGACGTTGCGCCAGTGCCAGGCCGGTTCGACCTGGTGCCAGGTAACGGTCAAGCAGTATTCCGGCTGGCTGGAACGACAGTCGCTGTGGGGACTGCTGCCACAGGAAGTCATCTCGCCGTCCTGACGGATGCTGGGCGCGCGCGATGGCAGGGTGTTCCCTGCGGTCGCATGCGCGGGGAATACCGGTTCAGGCAATGGCCGGGACCGGGTCGAGCCGCGCGGCATGTTTCCTCGCGCTTGTCCGGTCCGGCAAAGAGGATTCCCGATGGACGCTTCATTCGCGCATAACCAGCGACGGACCAAGATCGTGGCGACGCTGGGCCCGGCTACTTCCAGTTATGGGATCATACGCGCGCTGGCGGATGCCGGCGTGGATGTGTTCCGCCTCAACTTCTCCCACGGGCTGCATGCCGAACATGCGCAGCGGCATGCCACCATCCGCGCGGTGGAGGCTGAAATACAGCGTCCGCTGGCGATCCTTGCGGACCTGCAGGGGCCAAAGCTGCGGATCGGCACCTTCGCGGGGGGCAGCGTCACGCTGCGTCCCGGCGCGATGTTCCGCCTCGACCTCGATCACCGGCCGGGGGACGAGACGCGGGTCCACCTGCCCCATCCCGAAATCGTGGAATCCGCCGCGACCGGCAGCAACCTGCTGCTTGATGACGGGCGGCTGAAGCTGGTGGTGCGTGAAAAGGGGGCGGGCCACCTCCTGACGCAGGTCGTGATCGGCGGCGTGCTGTCGGATCGCAAGGGGGTGAATGTCCCCGATGTGGTCCTGCCGATTCCCGCGATCACCAGAAAGGACCGCAGCGACCTTGCCTTCGCGCTGGAACTGGGGGTGGAATATGTCGGCCTGTCCTTTGTCCAGCGCCCGCAGGACGTGCGCGACGCGCGCGAACTGGTGGGGGGACAGGCATGGATCCTGACAAAGCTGGAAAAGCCCCAGGCGATCGACAACCTGGATGAAATCATGGCCCTGTCGGATGTCGTGATGGTCGCGCGCGGCGACCTGGGGGTGGAACTGCCGCCCGAACAGGTGCCGGTCGCGCAGAAACGCATCATCCGCGTCGCGCGGCGCATGGGGCGTCCCGTGATCGTGGCGACGCAGATGCTCGAAAGCATGGTCCATGCCCCGACCCCCACCCGCGCGGAGGCATCCGACGTGGCGACGGCGGTGTTCGACGGGGCGGACGCGGTCATGCTGTCGGCGGAAACCGCCGTGGGCGATTATCCGCGCGCGGCGGTGGAGATCATGGACCGCATCGTGCGCAGCGTCGAAGGCGACGCGGGATGGACCCTGACGATGCAGGCCGCCACCCCGCCCCCCGCCGACAGCAGCGTGGCCGACGCGATCGCGGCGGCGACCCGGCAGGTGGCGATTTCGGTGGATTCGCCGGTCATCGTGGCCTTCACGCTGGGCGGGCGCACGGCGCTGCGCATTTCACGCGAACGGCCTGACTGCGCCATCATTGGCCTGACCCCCACCGATGAAATCGCGCGGCGCCTGTGTGTCGCATGGGGGGTCATCGCCCTGTCGGCAGGGCAGGAGGTGCCGGTCTATGGCATCGAAACCGTGGTCGATCAGGCGCTGGAGGCCGCGACGCTGAGCCGGTGCGCGGGTGTGGGGGATGCCGTGGTCATCGCGGCGGGCCTGCCCTTTGGCGTGACCGGCAGCACCAATACCCTGCGCGTGGCGCGGGTGAAATGACCCCCGCCGGGCCGGGCGCCCATTGCGCGTCTGGCCCGGTGTTTTCTTCAGGGGTCTGAAAATAATCCCCTGATAAATAAAAGTTTCTGGGTGTCGCCTTTTTTCAAAAAGGCGACGTCCTTCAAAGCTTTTTGCAAAAAGCTTTACCAAAAACCTTTATGACTTCAGGGTTTTGTCAGGCTTGGCGGTTTTCGATCAGGGTGCGCCGGATGGCGCGGCCACGGGTGATGCGATTGACGATGACCGTGTCGTCGCCCTCCCGGATGGCCTTGGCCATGGCGTGCGCATCGGCCATGAAGCGATCCAGCATCTCCAGCAGCGCCTCGCGGTTGTTGAGGAAGATGTCGCGCCACATGGTCGGGTCCGAGGCCGCGATGCGGGTGAAATCACGGAAACCCGACGCCGCGAAATCCAGCACTTCGGAGCGTGTTTCCCCCGCAAGGTCATCGGCGGTGCCGCAGATGGTGAAGGCCAGCAGGTGCGGCAGGTGGCTGACAATGGCGCAGACCCGGTCGTGGTGTTCCGCCGTCATGGTGCGTATGTGCGCCCCCATGGCCTGCCACAGTGCTGTGATGCGCGCCACCGCGTCGTGGGGCGTTCCCTCCGGCGGGGTCAGCAGGCACCAGCGGTTTTCAAACAGGCTGGGGAAACCGGCGTCGGGGCCGGAATATTCCGTGCCCGCCATCGGGTGGCTGGGCACGAAGGCGATGTCCGGCCGCGATGCCAGCGCGGGCAGGACGCCATTGATGACCGATACCTTGGTCGATCCCACCTCGCTCAGGATCGCGCCGTGTTTCATCGCGGGGACGACCTGTGCCGCAACCGCGCCGATCGCCCCGACCGGCACGCACAGGATCACGCAGTCCGCGCCCACCACCGCGCGGGCGGGGTCGGCCTCCACCCGGTCGGCGATGCCCAGTTCGCGCACGCGCGCGCAGACGCCGGCGTCGATGTCGCTGGCCACCAGTTCGCGCGCTATGGCACGATTCTCATGCGCACGACGCAGGATGGAGGACCCGATCAGGCCGGGGCCGATGATGACCAGCCTGTCAAACAGGGGGGTGAATGGCGTGGTGGCGGTCATGGCTGCACCGGACGGAAACCGTAAGGGACGGGAAGGCGGCGTTCGGGTGGCATGGGGGGCGCGTGTCGCATGTCACGGCGACTGCTCGCCCGACGGGGGGGCGGTGACGGGCGCGGGGGTGGATGCCTCGGGCTCCGGCTGATCTGGCGCGTTGCGGCGCAGGCTGCGCATTTCCATCGCCTGCCAGCCCAGCAGCATCGGAATCCCGATGACCAGTTCGCGCCCACGCCGCAGCAGCGACAGCCCCAGCGACACCGAAGGCGCGATGCCGAAGGCGGAGCCCAGCGCGATATAGGCGGCTTCCTGCACGCCAAGGCCCGCAGGCACCAGGAACGAGACGGACATGATGCCGCAGGCCACCCCCTCGATCGCGATGGCGCCGCTGAAGCTGAGTTTCGCGCCAAGGAAATAATAGGCCACCCAGATCGTCCCCGCGCTGCCCAGCCAGCCGATATAATGCATGAACGCCGCCTCCGCGATGCGGCGCGGGTGCGACCAGATCGCGTCGAAACGTTCCTGCAGGCTGTCGGCGCTGCTCATCATCGCGTCCTGCCACTGGGTCGCCATGTTGTGACCCAGCATGCGCCCCGCGCGCTTGAGCAGCGAGCCGCCATGCTGCTGCGTCCAGATGAACCCCCCGATTCCCAGCGTCAGCAGCACAAGCCCGATGATGACCGGCTTGGCAAAGGGGCTGGACTGCTGGTGGGCGACCAGGCACAGCACGGCGGTCAGGATGAACAGGATCTGGCCCATCACCTCCGTCGTGATGTCGACCAGGTTCGCGCACGCCGCCTCCGGCCCGCTGATGGTGCGTCCGCGCCGCCCGGCGAAAAGGTGGCTTGAACAGGTCGCGCGGATGCCGATCACCATTCCCCCCAGCTGCGAGAAGGGCAGGCATGACGCAGCCGCATCGCGGATCATGCGCGAAACCAGCAGCTGCCAGAACGGAATGTCGCGACAAGCCGCGTGCCAGGCAAGACCCAGTATTGCATCGACTGCAAGCTGCGCCAGCACGGTCGCCATGAATCCGACGAAGCCGATCGACACGATCGCCTTCATGACCGAGCCCGCGCCAAGCCACGCCGTGCAACCGGTAAGAAGGGCCAGGCCCAGGAAGGCCAGCAGGATGGTAAGCTTTCTCAAGAAAGATCCGTAATGCGTCTGTTAAGCCGAAAAGCGGTCGCAATGCCGCCCGAAGTGACAGTGCGGGCCTGACTTACACCACGACAGGGTCTGGCGCCACTGCGAGGTGTCGGGATAAATGGTACTTCTTGCTGGTTGCGAGTCCGTATCGCAATCTTGAATTCTGTTACGGAGTGCTAGTTCAGGTCATGACTGCCCCAACGCTCGTTACCGGTGCAACCGGTTTTGTCGGCTCCGCTGTTGCCCGCAACCTGCTGGAGCGTGGCCATTCGCTCCGCCTGATGGTGCGTAAGGGCAGTGACCTTACCAACCTGCGGGATATTCCGTGCGAACTGGTGGAAGGGGACCTTTCCACCCCGTCCACCTTTGACGCGGCGGTGCGCGGATGTCGCTATGTCTTTCATGTCGCGGCGGATTACCGCCTGTGGGTGCCCGATCCGGTGCCGATGATGATCGCCAATGTCGAGGGCACGCGCGAACTCATGCTCGCGGCGCAGCGCGCCGGGGTGGAACGGATCGTCTACTGTTCCTCGGTCGCCGCGCTGGGCCTGATCGGTGACGGGACGATCTGTGACGAGGAAACGCCCGTTCATGAACATGGCGTGATCGGGATCTACAAGCGCTCCAAATACCGGGCGGAGCAGGAGGTCCTGCGCCTTGTCCATGAACGCGCGCTGCCTGCCGTCATCGTCAATCCGTCCACCCCCGTCGGCCCGCGCGACATCAAGCCCACGCCGACGGGGCAGATGATCCTCGACTGCGCGGCGGGGCGCATGCCCGCCTATGTCGATACGGGCGTGAACATCGTGCATGTCGATGACGTGGCCGAAGGGCACGCGCTGGCGCTGGAACGCGGGCGCCTGGGGGAAAAATATATCCTGGGCGGCCAGAATTACCTGCTGCGCGACCTGTTCGCCATGACGGCGGAACTGGCTGGCGTGGCGCCGCCGCGCATCCGCCTGCCGCAGGCGGTGATCTGGCCGATCGCGATCGTCAGCGAATGGCTGTCGCGCATGTTCGGCATCGCCCCGCGCGTCACGCGCGAAATGCTGGCGATGTCGCACAAGAAGATGTTCTTCTCCTCCGACAAGGCGATCCGCGAACTGGGGTATTCCCCCCGTCCCGCGCGTGAGGCCGTCAAGGACGCCATCGACTGGTTCCGCCAGCACGGCATGCTGGATTGAGGTCCGGTCATGTTCCTTATCGCCCTTTCATGTCTGGCGCTGGCCATATGGGGATGGCTGATCTTTTTTCACGGGCATTTCTGGCAGGCGGGCCCGATCCTGGGGCCCGTGGACGGCAGGAAGCTTGATCGCGCGCTATGCCCCGATGTCTGTGTGGTGGTGCCCGCGCGTGACGAGGCACCCTCGATCGGCAAATGCGTCGCCTCCCTCCTGGCGCAGGATTATCCGGGGCGGATGCATGTCATCGTGGTTGACGACGGCAGCACCGACGGGACCGGCCGTCTGGCGCGCAGGGTGCCGGACCCCCGCAAGCGCCTGACGGTCGTGACGGGCAAGCCCCGCCCCCCGGGATGGAGCGGCAAGCTGTGGGCCGTAAGCCAGGGCGAGGCCGAGGCCCGGCGCCTGTGCCCCGCCGATGACGGATTCATCCTTCTGACCGATGCCGACATCACCCACGATCCCCGCCATGTCTCCACCCTTGTGGCCAAGGCGCAGGCATCGCGGCTGGACCAGGTGTCGGAAATGGTGGAACTGAACTGCGTCAGCCCGGCCGAGCGCATGCTGGTCCCGGCCTTCGTCTTTTTCTTCGCCCTGCTGTATCCCTTCGCCAGCGTCAACAACCCGCGCAGCAGGACGGCCGGGGCGGCGGGGGGCACCATCCTGATCCGGCGCACGGCCCTGACGCGCATCGGCGGGATCGCCAGCCTGCGCGGCGCGCTGATCGACGACTGCACGCTGGCGGCGCTGGTCAAGCACAGCGGCGGCGGCATCTATCTGGGGCACAGCTGCCTTGCGCGTTCGATCCGTCCCTATCCCCATCCGCACGACATCTGGCGCATGGTGGCCCGCACGGCCTATGTGCAGCTGGGATATTCGCCGCTGATGCTGCTGGGGACGGTCGTGGGCATGGTCGTGGTGTGGATCGCGCCGATGGAACTGGCGCTGTTCACCCATGGCGCCGCGTGCCTGCTGGGGGCGGGGGCGTGGGTCATGTCCATGGCGTCCTACACCCCCACGCTGCGCCGCTTCAACCTGTCGCCCGCGTGGGCGCTGCTGCTGCCGGCCGTGGCCGGGTTCTATACGCTGGCGACCATCGGTTCGGCCATTAATCACCATCGCGGGCGCGGCGTGGTCTGGAAAAGCCGCGCCTATACCGATACCGATGGTGCGATTTCGACCTATATCCAGCAAAAGGGTAATGGTGCGGTCATGAACAGGACGATGACGGGGGATGACCTGGGGTGAATACAGCCGAACATGACGTCTGGGGCAGCGAGGACGTATCGTCGGGCAAGGGCGCGGGGGACGAGAATTTTCCCGTAGGGTCCCTGCTCATCAGCCGTCAGATGCGTCCTTACGTCCATGCCTATTACGATTTCGCGCGTGTCATCGACGATATCGTCGATACCGACAGGCTGGACCCACAGGCCAAGATCGCGCGCCTGAACGCGATGGAAGAGGTCGTGCGCGGCACAAGGACCGCGCCGCAGCGTCCCGATGCGCAGACGGCGGCAAGGGTGCGCGAGATGTTCGCGCGCACCGGCGTGCCGGTCGAAACCGCGACTGACCTGATCGTCGCGTTCCGTCAGGACGCGGTCAAGAACCGGTATGAAACCTGGGACGAACTGGTCGAATACTGCCGGTATTCCGCCAATCCCGTGGGGCGCTTCCTGCTGGACCTGCATGGGGAGGGGCCGCAGACGGCGGGGCCTTCGGATGCGCTGTGCACGGCGCTTCAGGTCATCAATCACCTGCAGGACTGCGCGGACGACCTGCGCAAGCTCGACCGCTGCTACCTCCCGCGGGAATGGATGGAGCGCGAGGGCGCGCGGCTGGAGGATCTGTATGGTCCGTTCGCCCTGCCGGCGCTGCGCCGCGTGTTCGACGCCATGCTGGACGAGGTCGATCGCCTCAATGACGAAGCCGCCCGCCTGCCCGGACTGGTGCGCGACCGGCGCATGCGCATGGAATGCGCGGTGATTGTCGGGCTGTCGAAGCGCCTTGCCGCGCGCCTGCGGCGCGAGGACCCGGTGGCGGGACGGGTCAGGCTGTCGCGTGGCGACGTGCTGGCGGCGATGGCGGGCGCGTTGCGCGTGATCGGCGGATGACCTGAACGGCGCGCGATTTTGCCGTTGCGGCGATTGCCGTTAAAGAACGTCCGGCAACAGACACTGTGAACCTTGGATTGAACGGAAAAGGCGGGGATGGTTTTTTTGCGTGCGCGGCATGATGGCGGGACGCCACTGGGATGCGATCCCGCGGACCTGGCCGAGGTCGAGGCCGTGGTCAGGGATTCGGGCACGTCCTTTGGCAAGGGCATGCAGATCCTGCCGCCCGATCGCCGTTACGGGATGTATGCCGTCTATGCCTTCTGCCGGCTGGTGGATGACGTGGCCGACGACGATGGCACGCCCCAGGACAAGTGCCAGCGGCTGGATGCGTGGCGCGAGCGTATCGGCCGCCTGTACGCGGGGGAAGCACGGGACGCGCTGGATCGCGTGCTGCTGGCGACCATCCGGACGTTCGGCCTGCGGCAGGAGGATTTCAATGCCGTGATCGACGGCATGGAAATGGATGCGCGTGGCCCCATCGTCGCCCCGGACGAAGCGACGTTCGACCTATACTGCGACCGTGTCGCCTCCGCCGTGGGGCGGCTGTCGGTGCGGGTGTTCGGCGATTCCTCCCCCGCTGCCGACACGGTGGCCTTCCACCTTGGCCGCGCGCTGCAGATCACGAACATCCTGCGTGACGTGGCGGAGGACGCGCAGCGCGGGCGGCTGTACCTCCCGGCGGAGCTTCTGGCGCGTTTCGACGTGCCGCTGACCCCGCAGGGCGCATGCCATGCGGAGGGACTGGAGTCGGTCGGGCGGATCCTGGCGGGGCGTGCGCATGACCATTTCCGCGCCGCCGCCGCCGCGATGCGCCAGTGCGACCGTCGCGCCATGCGTCCGGCCCGCGTGATGGGCGCGACCTATGCCGCGATCCTGGCGGCGCAGGAACGGCAGGGATGGCGCCATCCCGAATGCCGCGTGTCCCTGTCGCGGCCGCGCAAGCTGCTGATCGCCGCGCGCGTGCTGGTGTCGTGACGACCGTCATGGGCAATGGCATGAGCGGGCATATCCATATCGTCGGCGGTGGCCTGGCGGGCCTGTCGGCCGCGATCGAACTGGCGGGGGCGGGGGAACGTGTCTCGGTCCACGAGGCCGGGCCGGCCTGCGGCGGGCGTGCGCGTTCGTACGTGGACCGGCATCTGGGCTGCCGCATCGACAACGGCAATCACCTGCTGCTGTCGGGCAATCGCGCGGTCAACCGCTATCTCGGCCTGATCGGGGCGCAGCAGACGCTGACGGGGCCGATGCGTCCCGTTTTCCCCTTCATGGACCTTGGCGACGGCGCGCGCTGGACGCTGGACCTGTCGCGCGGGAAGCTGCCGCTGTGGGTGCTGTCGCGCCGCCGTCGCGTGCCGGGCATGCGGCTGGGCGAACTGCGCAGCCTGCTGCGCCTGATGGAGGCGGACCCTGATACCGTGGTGTCCGACTGCCTGCAGCCCGGCGCGCTGTCGTCGCGGCTGCTGGAGCCGTTCGCGATTTCCGTCCTCAACACCATGCCCGACGTGGGCAGCGCCGCGCTGCTGGGCGCGGTCGTGCGCGAAAGCCTGGCGCAGGGCGGACGCCACTGCCTGCCGCGCTTCCCCCGCGAAGGACTGTCGGAAAGTTTCGTCGACCCGGCGCTGGCCCACCTGTCGGTCATGAAGGCGCAGGTCCATACCGGCAGCCGCATCAGCGCGGTGGAGGTCGGGGACGGGCGCGTGACGATGCTGCGCGGCACCGGGCAGGACGCGATCACCATCGGGCCGGACGATGCCGTGATCATGGCGGTTCCCGCGCCCGTCGCGTCCTCCCTCCTGGCGGACCGCGTGCCCGGCTTCAACGCGCCGGATGCGTTCGAGGCCATCGTGAACGCGCATTTCGCGCTTCCCTACGCGCCCGTGGCGACGGGGGGACTGGCGCAGGCGCGCTTCATCGGGCTGGTGGGCGGCATCAGCGAATGGGTCTTCATCAAGGACCACATCCTGTCGGTCACCGTCAGCGCGGCCAACCGCTATGCCACGTATGATCCCGATGCGCTGGCCCGCCATATCTGGAACGAGGTGCGCGCCGCGCTGGACCCGGCCCTGACGGTCCCCCTGCCGGAGGAGATGCCACCCATGCGCATCGTGCGGGAGAAGCGCGCGACCTTTGCCGCGACCCCGGCGCAGGACCGCATGCGGCCGGGCACGCGCACGATGCTGCCCAACCTGATGCTGGCCGGGGACTGGACGGAAACGGGTTTGCCCGCCACAATCGAGGGCGCGATCAGGTCTGGCGCCGCCGCGGCGCGGGCCATCCGCGAACGTCGTGGCGCATAGGCCGGACATGTCGCGAACACACAACATGCATGGATTTGGAACAGGCCCCCGTCATGGGGCGGGGAACATGGAATAATGGCGAAAAAACCCGAAACGACAACCAGCACAGCCCGCAAGACCACGACGCGCAGGACCACCGCCGCCACGCGGACGGTAAAGCTGGACGCGCCCCTGCCGGCGGCGGAACTCGATACGGCCGTCACCCGCGCGCAGGCCGCGCTGGGACAGCGGCAGGACGAGGACGGGCACTGGGTTTTCGATCTGGAGGCCGATGCCACCATCCCCGCGGAATATGTCCTGCTGGAACACTTCCTCGACCGGATCAACCCGGAGCTGGAGGGGCGGATCGGCGTCTACCTGCGTCGCATCCAGGGCGCGCATGGCGGATGGCCCCTGTATGAAAACGGGAAATTCGACCTTTCGGCTTCCGTGAAGGCGTATTTCGCGCTCAAGGCCCTGGGCGATGACATCAACGCGCCGCACATGGTCCGCGCGCGCCAGGCGATCCTTGACCATGGCGGCGCGGAACGGACCAACGTCTTTACCCGCCTCCAGCTTGCGCTGTTTGGCGACGTTCCGTGGCATGCCGCGCCGGCCATGCCGGTCGAACTGATGCTGATGCCCAAAAAGGCGCTGTTTTCGGTGTGGAACATGTCGTACTGGTCGCGCACCGTCATCGCGCCGCTGCTGGTGCTGGGGGCATTGCGTCCGTGCGCGCTCAACCCGCGCGGCGTGCATGTGCCCGAACTGTTCGTCACGCCGCCGGACAAGGTGCGCGACTGGATCCGTGGCCCGTACCGTTCGCCGTGGGGCTATGTGTTCCAGTATCTCGACAAGATCCTGCATCCGGCGGAACGCTTTTTCCCGAAAAAGACGCGTCGTCGCGCGATTCGCGCGGCCGTGGACTTTGTCGAGGCGCGGCTCAACGGTGTGGACGGGCTGGGCGCGATCTATCCCGCGATGGCCAATACCGTCATGATGTTCCGTGCGCTGGGCGTGCCGGACACCGACCCGCGCGCCGTCGCCGCATGGGAAGCGGTGCAGCGCCTGCTGGTCAACCAGGGCAACGAAACCTATTGCCAGCCCTGTGTTTCGCCCATCTGGGACACCGGCCTTGCCGGACATGCCATGATCGAGGCGGCATCGGGCCCCGATGGCATCGCGACCGAGGAAACGAAGCAGAAGCTGGACAAGGCGGCCCGGTGGCTGCGTGAACGCCAGATCCTTAACGTCAAGGGCGACTGGGCGCTGAACTGCCCTGACGTGAAGCCGGGCGGATGGGCGTTCCAGTACAACAACGACTATTACCCCGACGTGGACGACACGGCGGTCGTGGGCATGCTGCTGCACCGGCAGAACGATCCCGCGAATGATGAGGCGCTGGAACGCGCGCGTCACTGGATCATCGGCATGCAGAGCAGCAATGGCGGCTGGGGCGCGTTCGATATCGACAACGACCTCGATGTCCTGAACCACATTCCCTTTGCCGACCATGGCGCGCTGCTTGACCCGCCGACCGCCGACGTGACGGCGCGCTGCATTTCCTTCCTGGCGCAGCTTGGCCATGGGGTGGACCGGCCGTGCATCGAACGCGGGATCGCCTATCTCCGCGCGGAGCAGGAGAAGGATGGATCGTGGTTCGGGCGCTGGGGTACGAACTACATCTATGGCACATGGTCGGTGCTGTGCGCGCTGAATGCCGCCGACGTGCCGCATGACGATCCGATGATCATCCGCGCCACCGACTGGCTGCGTCGCAAGCAGCGCGCCGATGGCGGCTGGGGCGAAGGGTGCGAATCCTATGAAGGCGGGCCGCATGGCGAATACCGCCAGAGCCTGCCGTCGCAGACCGCGTGGGCGGTGCTGGGGATGATGGCCGCGGGCCTGAAGAATGACGAGGCGGTGTCGCGTGGCGTGGCCTACCTTGCGCGCACGCAGGGCAAGGATGGCGAATGGGCGGAAGAGCCGTACAACGCCGTCGGCTTCCCGAAGGTCTTCTACCTGCGGTATCATGGGTACCGTCAGTTCTTCCCGCTGCTGGCGCTGTCGCGTTACCGTAACCTGCAGACCAGCAACAGCGGTCGCGTCGGATACGGGTTCTGATCGTGGGAAAGTTCCAGCCGATGCCCGCGGGCGCGCCGTTCACGCGTCTGGGCATTGTCGTGGGGATGGAGGCGGAAGCCGCGCTGATCCGCCCGTTTTTCCCCAACGCGCGTTTCGGGATCAGCGGCGCCACGCTGGACGGGGCGCGACGCGCGACCTCCACGCTGCTGGCCTGCGGGGTTGACGCGGTGCTGTCGTTCGGGCTTGCGGCGGGCCTCGACCCCGCGCTGTATGCAGGGATCATCCTGCTGCCGCGCCATGTCGTGGTCGATGGCGCGCGCATTCCCACCGATCCGGCCTTTTCCGACTGGCTGGGGCAGGGCCTGCGCAGCGTGCAGCGGGGCGACCTGCTGCAGAGCGACGTGATCGTGTCCGACGCCCCCCGGAAGGCCGAACTGTTCGCCCGGAGCGGATGCGAGGGGCTGGATATGGAAAGCGGCGTCGTGGCGCAGGTCTGTTCCGAACGCAAGGTTCCCTTTGCGGTCCTGCGGGTGGTGTGCGATCCCGCCGACCGGACATTGCCGCCCGCAGCGGTCGTGGCATTGCAGGCGGATGGGGAAATCGCGCTGGGGCCGATCCTGCGCAGCGTTCTGGCCCATCCGGGGCAGATCCCGGCCCTTATTCAGGTGGGGCGCGATGCCGGCAAGGCGCGCAAGGCGATGCGCGCCATGCTGCAACGGCGTTTCCGCGCTGATTCCTGACATCACATTGTATGTGATTGATAAGAAATAACAGAAGTTTTTGGGTGCCGCCCTTTTTCAAAAAGGCGGCGTTCTTTTGAAGCTTTTTGCAAAAAGCTTCACCAAAAACCTCTGTACGATACGAAAAATGTATCGTCGGCAGGGTTCCGAAAACAGCCTGAAACGGATTTCCCAAGGCCCATGTATCGTCCTCATGCCGCGACGCAGTGGGACGGCAGGCGCCACCTGAACATGCATGCAGCAGGTGGGTATCGGCCATGTATGGATTACCGCGCTGTTTTCCCCTTATATTTCAAAAGATGACGCTGATCCGGTGGCCGACGTCGCACGTTCGGGATGCGTAAGGACATGCGGAAATTGATTCGCGTCAATGTGTCATCGGTTCGATAGTCGATAGGATCGCATCGGTAATACGAAGGGATAGGCGGGCATGACAAAGGCTGTTCTGGCATTGAACGCGGGGTCGTCCAGTCTGAAATTCGCCCTGTTCAGGATCGACCCGACCGATACCCCCGCCAGTCCCAGCCACCGCATCGCGTCGGGCGAGGTGGAAGGCATCGACACCCACCCGCATTTCCGCGCGAAGGACGCCGGTGGCAGGGTCCTGGTTGATGAAAGCTGGGACGCCCATGCGGGTGCCGCCGATCCCCACCATGGGCCGATGGCGACCCTGATGGACTGGATTGGCGGCCATCTGGGCGGCCTCGAACTGATGGGGGTGGGGCATCGCGTGGTCCATGGCGGTCCCGATTTCATCCGGCCCGTGCGCATCACGCCCAAGGTGCTGGCGGATCTGGCGGCGCTGACCCCGTTCGCCCCCCTGCACCAGCCCGGCAGCCTGGCCCCGGCGCGCGCCCTGCTGGCGCAGCGGCCCGACCTGCCGCAGGTCGCCTGTTTCGACACGGCCTTTCACCATACGATGCCCGCCGTGGCGCAGGCGCAGGCCCTGCCCCGGTCGTACGCCGACAAGGGCGTGCGGCGCTATGGCTTTCATGGCCTGTCATACGAATATATCGCAAGCTGCCTGCGCGAACGCGCGCCCCATCTGGCGACGTCGCGCTGCATCGTGGCCCATATCGGCAGCGGCGCCAGCCTGTGCGCCATGCGCGAGGGACACAGCATCGACACCACGATGGGCTTTTCGGTGCTGGATGGCCTGATGATGGGCACGCGGTGCGGCCATCTCGACCCGGGCGTGATTCTGTACATGCTCAAGGAAGAGGGGCTGGGCGCGGCGGAGATCGAGACGATCCTGTACCACCGTTCCGGCCTGCTGGGTGTATCGGGCCTGTCCAATGACATGCGCGACCTGCATGCCCGCGCCGCCCATGACCCGGCTGTCACTGCGGCGCTGGATCTGTTTGTCTATCGCTTCGTGCAGGAGGCCGGCATGATGGCCGCCTCCCTCCAGGGGCTCGACGGACTCGTCTTTACGGCGGGCATCGGGGAAAATGACGCCATCATCCGCGCCGCGATCTGCGGGCGGCTGGCATGGCTGGGCGTCCGGCTGGATGAGGCCGCGAACGCCGCGAACAACGAAATCATCAGCACATCCGACAGCAGGGTCGAGGTGCGGGTCATTCCCACGGATGAGGAAACGACGATCCGCCGCCATGTGATGATGTGTCTGGCGTAACGGACACGAACAACTTGTTTCGAAAGGAACGCAGATGAGTGAAACAGCATCCGCCAAGCCGTTATCGGCACAGGATATCGCGCTGTTTGACAAGTGGTGGCATGCCGCCAACTACCTGTCGATCGCGCAGATTTACCTGCTGGCCAACCCGCTACTGCGCGAGCCGCTGAAGCTGGAAGATACCAAGCCACGCCTGCTGGGACATTGGGGCACGACACCGGGGCTGAATTTCCTGTATCTGCACCTCAACCGCATCATCCGCGAACAGGACCGCAGCATCCTGTTCGTCGCGGGGCCGGGACACGGGGCACCGGGCGTCGTCGCCAATACCTATCTGGAAGGGACCTATAGCGAGTATTTCCCCGAAGTGTCGCAGGACGCGGACGGGCTGGCGCGACTGGTCAAGCAGTTTTCCTTCCCCGGCGGCATTCCCAGCCACGCCGCCCCGACAACGCCGGGTTCCATCAACGAAGGCGGGGAACTGGGCTATTCCATTTCCCATGCCTATGGCGCGGTGTTCGACAATCCCGACCTGATCGCCGCATGCGTCGTCGGCGATGGCGAGGCCGAGACCGGGCCGCTGGCGACGTCGTGGCACAGCAACAAGTTCCTTGATCCCAAGACCGATGGCGCGGTCCTGCCGATCCTGCACCTCAACGGCTACAAGATCGCGAACCCCACCGTGCTGGCGCGCATCCCGACCGAGGAACTTCTGTCGCTGTTCAAGGGATATGGGTACGACCCGATCCTGGTCGAAGGCGACGTTCCCGACGTGATGCACCAGGCCATGGCAAGCGCGATGGACACGGCGTTCGCCCGCATCGACGCCATCCAGAAGGCCGCGCGGACCGAGGGCAAGACCGAACGGCCCGTATGGCCCATGATCATCATGCGCACGCCCAAGGGCTGGACCTGTCCCAAGACGGTGGACGGCCTGCGGGTCGAGGGGTACTGGCGCGCCCATCAGGTGCCCTTTACCGATCTGGCCAATCCCGCGCACCTGAAGCTGCTCGACGAATGGCTGCACAGCTACAAGCCGGAAGAGCTGTTTGACGAAAACGGCACCCTGATGCCCGAAATCGCGGCGCTGGCCCCCAAGGGCGACCGCCGGATGAGCGCCAACCCCCATGCGAATGGCGGCCTGTTGCGTCGCGACCTGCGTCTGCCGGATGTCGCGCCCTATGCCGTCACGGTGGAATCGCCGGGCCATGCGCTTGGCGAAGGCACCCGCGTGCTGGGCACCTGGCTGCGCGACGTGATGAAGGAAAACCTGCCGTCACGCAATTTCCGTGTGCTGGCGCCCGATGAAAACAATTCCAATCGCCTGAATGCGGTGCTGGATGCGAGCAATCGCGCCTGGAATGCCGAAACGTTCGATTACGATGACCATCTGGCGGTCGATGGCCATGTGATGGAAATCCTGAGCGAGCATACATGCCAGGGCTGGCTGGAAGGTTACCTGCTGACGGGTCGCCATGGCTTCATGTCATGCTACGAGGCGTTCATCCACATTGTCGATTCGATGGTCAACCAGCATGCCAAGTGGATCAAGCAGGCCGATGAGGTGGCGTGGCGCGCGCCGATCTCCTCGCTCAACTACCTGCTGACGTCGCATGTCTGGCGTCAGGACCATAACGGGTTCAGCCATCAGGATCCCGGTTTCATCGACCATGTCCTGAACAAGAAGGCCAAGACCGTCCGCGTGTATCTGCCGCCCGATGCGAATACGCTGCTGTGCACGGCGAAGACCTGTCTGGAAAGCCGGGACCGCGTGAACGTGATCGTGGCGGGCAAGCAGCCGGAGCCGCAGTGGCTGGACATGAATTCCGCCATCGAGCACTGCGCGCAGGGAATTGGCATCTGGGAATGGGCCAGCAACGACAAGGGCGGCGAGCCCGATGTCGTGATCGCCTGTGCCGGCGATGTCCCGACCATCGAGGCGCTGGCCGCCACGCAGATCCTGAACGAACACCTGCCGGACCTGAAGGTGCGTGTCATCAACGTGGTGAACCTGCTGACGCTGCAGACCCCGCAGGAACATCCCGACGGGCTGGATGACGCGTCGTTCGACAGCCTGTTCACGATGGACAAGCCTGTGATCTTCGCGTTCCATGGCTATCCCGCGCTGATCCACAAGCTGATTTACAAGCGGACCAACTGTCGCAATTTCCACGTCCACGGTTATCGTGAGGAAGGATCGACCACGACGCCGTTCGACATGACGGTGCGCAACAATCTGGACCGTTTCCATCTGGTGCAGAATGTCATCCGTCGCGTGCCGGCACTGGCGGTCAAGGCTGCCTATGCCAACCAGCTGATCAATGACAAGCTGAACGAGCACAAGCGGTATGTCGCGCAGTATGGGCAGGACCTGCCGGAAGTGCGCAACTGGCGCTGGTCATAAGACAGGGCGAACCGGACCCGGATTACCGGGTCCGGCGATCCGGGACCGGCGGTGGGCATGGCCTGCCGCCGGTTTTTTTTATGGGCAGGTTTCCCCGTGTCTGAAGAAAAAGAGTAAAAGTTTTTGGTGAAGCTTTTTTCAAAAAGCTTCGAAGAACGCCGCTTTTTTAGATGAAAGGCGGCACCCAAAAACTTCTTTATGATTTATGGACGGCCCCTGGGGCTTTTCCCGATGGGATTTACCATCCCCGTCCCGCGTGGGGCACAAACGGGAAAGTGCCCGTTCCCGGTTATTTTCAGCACCCGGGAACGGACAGCCCGCCTGTTCGTTGTTTATGCGTATCCGTGCGGATTACTGCTGGAACAGGTGCGCAAGGAAGTTCTGCTTCTCCAGCGAAATCGGCAGCGTCGTGTTGGTCAGCGCGACCCCCTGCCAGCCCGCACCGATGGAGGTGTACAGGTCGATGGCGTCCTGCAGACGTTCCAGCCGCGCCATGGCTTCGGCATTCTGCGCGTTCAGGGTCGTCCGCTCCGTAGTCAGGACTTCGAGGAAGCCGACCAGACCCGCGCTGTAGAGCTTGCGCGCGCGTTCGCTGGCAAGGCTGCTGTCCTCGGCCGCCTTGGCCAGCAGTTCGGTATGTTCTTCGTCATCATGCCACGCGGCCATCGCGTCCTCGACTTCCTTGAAGCCCTTGAGCACGGTCTGGCGGTAATTCAGGCGGCTGGCCTCGGCGGCGGCCTGCGTCGCGCGGACCTGCGACGTCATCTTGCCACCATGCATCAGCGGCAGCGACGCCATCATCAGGAACTGCCAGCTCATGGTGGCGGCTTCCGTCATCTGGGACATGACGGACGCGTTCGGGTTGAAGCTGATGGGGATGCTGAAATTGGGGTAAAGCTGCGACACCGCCATGCCGATGCGGGCCGTGGCTTCGGCATACTGGCGTTCGGCCGAACGGATGTCGGGACGGTTGGCAAGGACGATCGACGGCAGGGTGGCAGGGAATTCCGGCACCTTGGGCAGGGGCTTGGGCACCTTCAGCTCGATTTCGGAGGTGCCGGGCATCTGCCCCATCAGCACGTCAAGCGCATGCGTGATCTGTGAGATATGGGTCTTGAGCGGTTCGCGCGCGGCGGTCTGGGAATCCAGCTCCGCCTTGGCCTGCGCGATCTGCATGGTGTTGCCCACGCCTTCAAGGTACAGGCGGTTGGTCAGGTCATAGGCATCCTGCGCGACGCGGATGTTGTTGTTCGCGATTTCCAGGCGCAGCTGCTGGTCACGCAGCATCATGTAATCGCTGGCGACCTCCGACAGGATCATGACCATCAGGGCACGGCGGTCCTCGATCGTGGCCTCGACCGCGTATTTCTGCGCCTCGACGCTGCGGCGGATGCGACCGAAGACGTCAAGCTGCCAGCTGCCGGCCATGCCATAGGTCAGGTAGTTCGCATCCGGATGGTTGGCCGGGTTGCCGGGGCGCAGCGGCCAGTTCTCGATGTTGATCGAGTACCGCACGTTACCGCCACCCGCGTCGGCATCAAGCTGCGGATACCACTGCGACGCCTGCACGTCGCGGATCGCGCGTTCCGCCAGGATGTGCTGGCCCGCCGCCTGCAGGTCGTAATTCCCCGCGATCGCCTTGTCGATCAGCTTGTCGAGTTCAGGATCCTTGAACAGGTGCCACCACTGTTTCAGTTCCTTGTTGGTATCCTCGATCTCTTCCTTGGTGGCGGGATGATCGTCTTCGGTGAAGCGCGCGGGCAGCTTCATCCGGTCCGGCTGGTAACGCGGGCCGACCGTGCAACCGGCCAATACCAGGGCTGCACTCAGGAACAGGCCGGTTTTGCGGGTGATCGTACTGATATTCATTGTTGTGCCTGGCGCCTTACAGGTGGTCTTGCAACCACGTCGTCAGATGACCGCGTTGGGTACGGGACTGTGGGCCGACGCTGATGGTCGCCGTCATGCCCGCGGCAAGGGTGATGCTGTCGGGAACATGATCCAGATGGATGCGCACCGGAATACGCTGCGCCAGACGGACCCAGGTGAAGATCGGGCTGACGTCCTGCAGGCCCAGCCCGTCGGGCCTGCCGTTCTGGTCATTGATACCACGCGCGATACTGACGACATGGCCCGGCAGGATGTCCTTGTATCCCATCAGCTTGACGCGTGCCTCGTCACCGACATGCACGCCCCACATCTTGGTTTCCTCGAAATACCCGTTGACCCAGTAGGAGTCGGCGTCAATCACCGCAAGGCGCGCATGCCCCGCCGTGACGTAATCGCCCACCCGCAGGTTCAGGTTGGTGATGTTGCCGTTGACCGGCGAATACAGGATGGAACGCTGCAGGTTCAGCTTTGCCAGGTCCAGCGCGGCGCGGGCGCCATCGACGGCCGCGATCTGCGTCGCCACGTTGGAGTTGAAGACTTCCTGTTCTTCAACCGAGACGATGCCACCCAGTCCCATGCGGCGGCGGGCATCGTTCTGCCGGAGCTTCAGGTCCTCCAGCGCGCCGTCAAGGCGGGCCTGCGCCTCGCGGATGGCAAGGTGGAAGCGGACCGGGTCAAGAACGAAAAGGGGATCGCCCTTGTGGACATACTGGTTGTCCACGACAGGAAGCTGGACCACCGTGCCGGAAACTTCGGGGGCGACATCGACGACATAGACGCGCACACGTCCGTCACGTGTCCACGGGGCAATCATGTAGGTGTCCCATAAGGTGACGCCCATGACGATGGCCATCGCCACGACCGCCAGGGTCAGTACCACACGGATCAGGGTGCGCAAGAGAGGCATGGTGGATTCTCGAACCTTTTCGGCGACAGTCAGATGTACAGGATCATCAGGCAGAGGACGCAAGTGTAGAGCGCGACCTCGAACAGGGCGAGATGCCAGAACCATTTCATGACACCGCTCCACCATAAAAGGGAGCGCAGCAGCATGGTCACAGGCAGTGCCGCGATGGCATAGACGACAATCGGTGCCATGAAGACACCGAAGAGATTGAATTCGGTCAGCATCAGGCGGATCTCATTCCGAACGGGCCAGTCGTGGACGATACGGGCAGGGTCAGGCGGTTGTGGGCGCCGGGCATATCCGCCGCCATCTGTAGCGGACCATGGCGATGGAAGAAACCGGGGATTGCCCCGATCAGCAGGGATGCCTGCTCCAGGCAGGCGGCGATGCGGCGTGTCGGCGTGTGCGCCGGCAGGCCGCGCCGGTCCAGGTGCGACATCAGCGTCAGCGCCGTGGCGCGCAGGGTCTGGACCGTGACGGAGGGGTTGCTGCGCAGGTAACGGAATGCCGACAGGGCCTCCACCACGCGGGTCCTGTCTTCCTCATGGATGGCGGGGGACAGGGCGAGCACGCGCAGGCGCACCAGCACGCGACCCAGCGAAACCGCCATGAAGGCCGCATCCGTCAGCTCATAGACCCGTCCCGGCGACGAGACGAGGGAGAAGCGCTGTATGATGCGCAGGATCTTCTGCATCTGCAGGTTTTCCCAGACCGGCCATTCAACCTGCCGGTTCAGGGGGCGGAGCGCCAGGCGTTCGGTCGCCCGCGCGATGGAGGCGACCAGCCGCCCCGAGTCGAGCCGGTGATTGGCCGGCAGTATGACGCGGAACACCAGCGCGATCGACACCACGCCAAGCAGGAAGGCCAGCCATGTATTCATCAGCGACAGGTCGCTGTAGGTGATGGGGTTGCGGATCTGCACCATGGCGTTGAAGAACACGGCATAGCCGAACCCCCGCATCGCATGGCGCGGATGGAACTGGATCCATATCCCCGGCAGCAGGCAGATCGACAGCGACAGCCACAGCAGGGGATAGCCGTCGATGCGCGGCAGCATGAAGGTCTGGCAGATGAAGGCGGCGGGAATGGCCGCCAGCGTGCCGCTGGCGAACATGACGCTGGCGCGCGAGGCAAGCGGGCTGGTCGCCAGCAGGCACGATGCCGGGATCAGGTAGGTCAGCATGTTCGCCCCATGCGTCCAGCGGCATATGTACCAGAACAGGCATCCCAGCAGGGTGACGAACGCGCCGCGCGTGCCGTTGCGCAGGGCGGCGGGCCAGTCGAAATAAAGCTTCAGCGCGATGGGACGGACATGTTCCTGCGGTCCCATGAAATCATCCAGCGCGGCGCACAGCTGTGCCAGGACGTCGCGTTCATTGTCGATGAAGGCGATCGTCGGCAGGTCCTGCGTCTGTTCCCCCAGTTCGTCGAGTTCGGCCATCGCGCTGCGGATGCGCCTGCGGATGGGACGCATGTTGTCGCGTGCTTCCAGATGCAGGTCACCGGCCGGAAGGGTCGCGAAATGACGCATGATCTGCTGGCGGATCTGGCGTGCCTGACGCGCCTGCGCCGTCAGCGGCGGCTCGTCCTGCCAGATCGGGTGATGCGCGCTCAGCAGGCCCAGCAGGCGCGCGACCCCGCCCCGCAGGCCGTTGGCGCGCACGCTGACGCTGTAATTGTCGGCCGCGGCGTATTCGATCGCCTCCACCAAAGCATTGGCCTGCGACAGCAGGCGCGCGCGCTGGTCGTACGACGTGATGGACATCGCGCGAAACGACAGCGGCTGCCCCGCGTCGTCGGGCATGGAAGTCGGATTTTCCCATGACGGGTCGATGGACTGCGCGAAATGGGACGTGATGTTGCGCAGCACCTGGTCGATCTGGCGGATGACCTTGTCAGGGTGGCTGATGTTGGTCAGCAGGAAGACGAAGGCCGTGCTGAGGATCCCGACCGTCACCGCCGACAGGCGCGACATGGCCGCCATGAAGATGTGGTCGGGTTCGCTGAACGCCGAAACCGAAATCAGGATGATGGTATAGCCCGTCAGCACCGCGGCATACGCCTTGTAAAAGCGCAGGAGGGTGGAAACGCAGCATGCCAGCCCGATGATGAATGACAGCCCCATGAAATACAGCAGCGGGGACTGCGGAAACAGCGCCATCAGCAGGATGGCCGACGTGGCCCCGATGATCGTGCCAAAGATACGCCATACGCTTTTGGATACCATGGCGCCGACGACCGGGTTCGCCACGATCAGGACCGTGGTGACCGAGGACATCGGCGTCTGAAGCTGCAGGTCGAACGCCAAGAACAGCGCAAGCCCCACCGACAGCAGCGTGCGGATGCTGTAGGCAATGGTCGGGCGCACCGTTTTCCATTCGGGGAAAACGAACGTACCGAACCGCAGCAGGGGTTGCGATAACGCGCCGTGGGGTGGGATCAGCCTCATGAAGGGACGGCGGCCTCCGCCCCCATGCGGGTGGTGCACAGGTTTTCCTCGATCCGGTCGAACACGGAATAGCACGCGGTCAGTTCGGAATCGGAAATCCCCGACAGCAGGCGGTGCGATACGGCGTCCACCGCGTCGCGCACCTGGCGTTCGATCCGCTCGCCCTCTCTCGTCAGGCGCACCAGCTTGGAACGGCGGTCCTCGTGATCGCGGGACCGGAAGACAAGGCCCCTGCGTTCCAGCACGTCAAGCAGGCGGGCAACGGATGGCGCCTCGATTTCAAGGGCGCGCGCCAGATCGGTCTGGCGCACTGGCGGCAGGAGCAGCCCAAGATACAGAACCGGCCGCCACGTGGCCTCCGTCAGGCCGTAATCGCGCAGGTCATGGTCCACCTGCCGCCGCCATGCCGTGCCAAGGCGCGCCAGCCTGCGTCTGAAGGACCGTTCTCGTTCGAGGCGCTCGGTATCGGCCATTGCATCCTGCCAGCCGGGTTGGAAAAAATCGTAAGCATGCAAACTATTCGTCTGCTTACGATCACGTGCAGTCGCACGTTTCCAGAAAAAGCATCCGGGAGCCAATGCAATTTCGTCATGAATGCCATCTGACAATGATGTGCATCAATCCCGGATGGTATTTCAGGCTGGCGGAGGCGGCGGCCCCCGGTGGGGACGTCAGGCGCGGGGGCGACGTCCGAAGATGGTCTGGAACAGGTTCCAGATCGCGCGGCCGGTATGGCGCGTCACCGGGCCGGCCAGCGTGCCGACCACGGCGGACAGGGCCACCGTCTGGCGCAGTTCGTTAAGCGCGTGTTCGCGGGCGAAGCGGACACGGATTTCCTCGGGCGTCATATAGGACCGCCGCCCCATGAACGCGAACATGAACGCTGCAAGGATGTCCGCCGCGAACACCGCGACAGAAGCGCCAAGCACGCTGAAGCCGAGGGTCTGGTAACAGAACGCCCACAGCAGGGCGTGGCCGGTAATGGCCGCGAACCCACCGAAAACGGCCGCGACAACCAGAAAAGCAGCCTGACGGCCAAGGCGGATGGCCATCAATTTGCGTAGGGTAAGTTCCCCGTCGATGATGGTCTTGCCGATTTCGCCTATTCTCATTGCTGTCGCGTGTCCTCTGGTTTCGTCAGGCTACCAAGCCTTATTTCGTGGCGCGGCCAAGAAAGTAGCCGATTGCCGAAAAAATGGCGATAGCCAGAAATGAACGTCCGCGCGAGCGGGGTTTCGCGGGGGATTCGGCGATTTCACGGGCGTTGGAGGCAAGGTGCTCGGCCTTTTCGACGGCGCTGTGCAGCGCCTGCTTGCCATGCGAATGCAGCAGGTTCTCGACATGGGACTTCAGCGCCTGAAGGTCTTCATGCGTGACGTGCTTGATATCTGTCTTGGTCATTTTCTTGTCCTTGCAAAGGGGCGGGCCCGATGATCCTCTGGTAAGGAGGAAGGAAACACTTATAACCCATTCTCTGGATAGTCAGGTTTCTGTTATCGCATGCCTCCTTTCTCCTCACGACTGGTTGTTCGCAATCTTGTCACGGCAACGGACGCCGCCCCCATTTCCTTCGGCGTGGGGGCAGGGGAGTGCCTGGCCCTTCTTGGAAACCGGGGCGGTTGCCTGTCGGCGGTGGCGGATTCGCTTGCGGGACACCGGCCACTGCTGGACGGCAACGTCGAGGTGGGGGGGATCGATGTCTCCGGCCGTCCGCCCCTCACGCGGATGTGTGGGTTATGGAGCGCGCGCGACCCGCTGTTCGCGCACCTGACGGTTTTTGGCAACCTGCTGTTTCCCCTGCGCGTGCGCGGGGTTGGCCGTGCCGACGCGCATGCACGGGCGCGGCAGGCCATGGCGCTGCTGGGGCTCGATGGCATGGAGGAGATGTTCCCCGCCGCGCTGGATGCCCAGCAGACCCTGCGTGCCGGGCTGGCGCGGGTGCTGGTGTCGGCGCCGCCGGTCATCGTGCTGGATGATCCTTTCGCCGCCCTGTCGGTGGATGTCCGCCATGCCATGCGCGGTTTCCTTGGCCGGCTGGTCCGCGCGCGCGACCTGTGCGTGGTGATGACCACCTGCGATCGGGAGGACGCGCTGGCGATGGGCGAGCGCATCGGGCTTTTCGATGGTCCCGACCTGTTGCAGGTCGGCACGGCGGCGGACCTGTTCGACCGTCCCGCATGCGATCGCGTCGCCACCGGCTTTGCCGACGCCAATGCCCTGACCGGGCGGGTGGCGACCATAGACGAGGATGTCGCCATCGTGCGCCTGCCGGGGGAACTGACGGTGCAGGCGATGGCGGCGCCCGGGCTGGAGGAGGACGCGCTGTGCACGGTGTGCGTGCGCCCCGACCGCATCGCGACGCTGTTTCCCGCGCGGCCCGGGGCGATGGGGATGATGGCCGCCGACGATGGGGAGCCCGCGATGCTGCCAGCGGTGCTGGTGGACATGCGGCATATGGGCAGTTACATCCGCATGCGGCTGAGGCTGTCGAATGGCAAGGAGCTTCTGGTGCGTCGCGCGCCGCTGCAGATCGTGTGCGGGGTGGAACCGGGGCGTCCGGCCCTGCTGGCGTGGCAGGCGGCGCAGGCGATTGCCTTTCCGTTCAGGCATGAAATGCGCTAGCGTCCGGCATGCCGTCTTCTGAAGGTTCTTTCATCTGTCTTTCCTGCCCTCCTTTCCGATGAATCCCCTGCGTCACCTGTCCTGTGGATTTTCGTCCCGCCCCGCGCGCCTGTTTGTCATGGCGGCGCTGGGGGCGGCGGTCTGCATGTCGGTCCCGCTGGCCGGGCATGCCCGCGTAACGTCCGGCGCGCGCGTCCGCCACCTGGCCGCTTCCATCCCCACCCTGACGGTGGCAACGCAGGACGATGCGCTGGGAAAGGCGCAGGACCGCGCCTATTTCCAGCCTTTTGGCAGGAAGGAAGGGCTTCGCGTCATCCGGCGGGTCTGGGATGGGCAGGTCGCCACGCTGCAGGCCCATGCCGCGACGGAGGGTCGGCCCGCGACATGGGCGCTGGTCTTTGGCGAGGACAGCGCGATTCGTGCCGCGTGCATGCAGGGCAGCCTGGTCCGGCTGGCGGGAAGCGCGAATAATCCCGACGGGTGTGGCGTGCCGTCGATGCAGCCGGCCATCGTCCTGGCCTGGGATCGTGGATGGCGGCCATCGCCGCCGCGCTGGGCGGATTTCTGGAACGTGGTGCGCTATCCGGGCAAGCGCGGGCTGCGCCGGGACCCGCGTTCGACGCTGGAAATCGCGCTGATGGCCGATGGCGTTCCCCCGCAGGAGGTTTACGGCGTGCTGTCCACCCCCGACGGGGTCGATCGCGCCTTTCGCAAGCTGACGCAGCTGCGTCCCTATATCACGTGGTGGTCCACGCCTGAGGAATCCGCCCGGATCATTGAAAATGGGGGCGTGCTGATGGGCAGCGTCTTCAGCAACGAAATCGCCACCCTGCCGTCGCGCCGCCACGATATCGGGGTGCAGTGGGGGCAGAGCCTGGGGGACCGCCTGTCATGGGCGCTGGTGCACGGGACGGCCCCCGCCATGGCCGGGCACGCGCGCGACCTGCTGCATTATGTCGTCCAGCCCGCGCAGGTGAACCGCTTTGCCGCGCTGTATCCGCCAGGGCAGGTGACCGGACAGGCCGCAGGACAGGCCCCGGCAGGATCCGCGACGGCCAGCGCCGGGCGCGAGGCGGCCGTGGAACTGCCGATGAACCTGGAATTCTGGGGCGCGCACCTGCCGGACCTGTCGCAACGTTTTGCTGACTGGCTGCGTGGACCGGCATGATGCCGCATTCGCCTGTCCTTGTCGCCGGTCCGTTTGATACCCTTATCCTCGATACGGCGGTATGCGCCGTAACCGCGTTCATGCTGATGGTGCTGATCGTGGGAACGTGCATGATGGCGCGATCGCGCAGGGCGTGGATATCCGCGGGCATGCGGGGCGTGCTTCTGGCGCTGCTGCTGCCGGGGGTGGCGGGGGCGGCGTATCTGCCCCTTTTCATGCCCCGTGCCGAAGGGCTGGTCCTGTCCGTGCTGCAGGGGGTTCTGTTATGTCCGCTTGTGACGCTGTTTCCCCTGTGGGCGCTGGAACGGCTGCCCGCCAACGTATCGCGCACGGCATGGGGGCTGGGGGCGGGGCCATGGATGCAGGTGCGCATGCTGTGGCTGCCGCTGCTGGGGCCGGCGCTGATGCTGTCGGCCTGCGCGGGCGTGGTGACGTCCCTTATGGCCGCCATGGCGGATCTGGGGCGCGGCATGGGCGTGGGGGGATGAAAACATGACGGGACATGGGGGCGATGGCCATGGATGACGGCACGAGGGAAGGCGCGGGCGCGCGTCCCTTCTGGATGACGGTTCCCCTGTCGCAGATGACCCGCGAACAGTGGGAATCCCTGTGTGACGGGTGCGGACGGTGCTGCCTGCACAAACTGCGCGATGACGAAACGGACGAAGTCGTCTTTACCGATGTCGCCTGCCGGCTGCTGGATACGACAACGTGCCTGTGCACGGATTATCCCCATCGCCAGCGCAGGGTGCAGGACTGCATCAGCCTGACGCCGGCCATGCTGGACGATATCGACTGGCTGCCGCCCACATGCGGATACCGCCTGATTCACGAGGGAAAGCCCCTGCCATGGTGGCACCCGCTGGTTTCGGGCCGGGCCGAAACCGTGCATGAGGCAGGCGTTTCGGTCAGTGGGCGGGTCATCAGCGAACGCCGCGCCGGCGCGCTGGAGGATCATATCGTGCAGTGGCCCGGCGAATGCCCCCCTGGCGCCGAATGCGTCCGGAAACCGGGATGCCTGACCCGTTCTGACAGATGACGGCTGATGGCGGCGGGACCGAGACCGTGGCCATCGCCAGCGGGCAGGTCACGGTCTGCTGGCGCCGATCGACACGGGCGCGGCGTATTTCGATGCGTATCGACGCGCGGAGCGGACATGTCGTCCTGACCCTGCCCCCGCGTGGCCGGCGCGAAGATGCGCTGGCCTTGTTGCGGTCGCATTCGTCCTGGGTCGCGGCCAACCTTGCGCGCGTGCCGCAGGCGCCGCGCTGGCGCGACGGGGGGCATATCCTCCTTGACGGACGTCCGCATGCCATCCGGCATTGCCCGCAGGCCCGTCGCGGCGTGTGGATCGAAGGCGATGTCGTGCATGTCAGCGGGGAGGCGGAGTTTCTTGTGCGGCGGCTGACGACCTTCCTGCGTGAACAGGCGCGGACGCGGCTGGGGGCCTGCCTTGAGACGCTGGCGCAAGAGGCGGGGCTGCGTCCCGCCCGCCTGACCATCCGCGATACCCGCAGCCGCTGGGGAAGCTGCACCGCCGATGGCGCGATCATGCTGTGCTGGCGGCTGGTGATGGCCCCGCGGGAGGTGCAGCATTACGTGATTGCCCATGAGCTTGCGCATCTGCGCCATATGAACCACGGGCCGGATTTCTGGATGCTGGTGGATCGCCTGACCCCACATCGACGCCATGCCGAGACATGGCTGCGCCGGGACGGGGCCGTGCTGCTGCGTGACATGCAGGAATGAGGGCGGCGAGAATTCTGGCCCCGGTGATCGTGAAATATCACACGAACCCCGAGAGGCCGAGTTGTCCTGTCCGATGTGTGTGCTAGAAGATGCCTTATGGGCGAGCTTGGCGGAATGGTAGACGCACGAGACTTAAAATCTTGCGCCCGTTAACAGGGCGTGCGGGTTCGAGTCCCGCAGCTCGCACCATGAATGGGCCTGTTTCATCTGTTCCGGATCGGGACGATGATGCCGGTTGTCTTTACGATCCATGGGGCCTGTGAAAAGAACGCATCCGTAAAAATGATAAAAGTTTTTGGGTGCCGCCTTTTTTCAAAAAGGCGGCGTTCTTCGAAGCTTTTTGGAAAAAGCTTCACCAAAAACTTTTAAATGATGCAGGGGATATTTTGGGACGTCGTCCTTTCGGGACAGATATTCAAAATACCTGATTGAGACACATATTTTTCAATATATATCGCAAGCTTCCTGCCGGAAGAATCTGGCCGCCGCTGTCGACCAAATCCTTCCAGCGCAAATCATCATTTTTCAGGAACGGAGGGCTCGTGGCCCGGTTCGGCCTGCATGGTGAAATGCAGGGTGCCACCCTTGAGGATATCCTGCTGTCGCAGGTTCAGCAGATCCACCGGCCTGCCGTTGAGCGTCACGTGACCGACATAGGGATGCGCCGTATCCATGTTGTCCGCCACCATCGTAAAGGTCCGGCCATTGGGCAGGTGCAGCACGGCCTTTGGCACGAAGGGACGGCCAATGACATAGACATTGCTGGCGGGCGCCACGGGATAGAAGCCAAGCGCGGTAAAAAGATACCATGCCGATGTCTGCCCTAGGTCGTCATTCCCCGCCAGCCCGTCGGGGCGGGCGCTGTACTGGCTGTCCATGATCTGCTGCAGGCGCTGCTGTGTCTTCCACGGTGCCCCGGCGTAATCATAGAGATATGCGATATGGTGGCTGGGTTCGTTGCCGTGCGCGTACCAGCCGATCAGGCCGCTGATATCTTCGACGTCCTTGAAAATCGCCGGATCAACCTTCGTATCGAACAGTTCATCCAGCCTTGTGACGAATTTCGCGTTCCCGCCCAGTGTCGCGATCAGGCCCGGCACGTCCTGCGGCACGGACCACAGATACTGCCATGCGTTGCCTTCGGTATAATCGCTGCCATAGGCGGCGGCGGCGGGGTCAAAGGGTTCGTGGAATTCGCCGTTGCTGAGCCTGGCGCGCATGAAGCCTGTCTTGGGGTCCCATACATTGCGCCAGTTGCGCGCGCGTTTTTCGAATTCGGCCGCGATTTCGGTCTTGCCCATCGCCCGGGCCATCTGCGCCAGCGACCAGTCGTCATAGGCGTATTCCAGCGTCTTGGACGCTGCCTCCGCCTCCTTGTCGATCGGGACGTAACCCAGCTTCATGTAATCCGCCAGATCCCCGTACGGGCCGTATGTCGCGCTGGCGACCATGGCCTTGAGCGCCGCCTCCGCGTCAAAGCCCCGCACCCCCGCCAGATAGGCATTGGCGATGATCGGCACCGCGTGATAGCCGGTCATGCACCATGTCTCCAGCCCCTGGTACGACCAGATCGGCAGGACGCCGACCGGGCTGGCCTGCTGCGCCGCGACGAGGGAGCGCACGAACTGCGCGCTCAGATCCGGGCGCAGCAGCGCCATCAGCGGCTGTTGCGCGCGATAGACATCCCATGTTGACCATGTCGAATAGAAGTCGAAGCCGTTCGCCCGGTGGATTTCCTGATCCGGTCCGCGATATTCACCATTCGCATCCATGCTCAGCGTGGGGGCCAACATCGTATGGTACAGCGCGGTATAGAACTGCGTTCGCTGGTCCTGCGTGCCGGAGACATCGATTATCGACAGCGTTTTGTTCCATGCCGCAAGTGCCGCGGCCCGGCGGGCATCGAAATCCCACCCCGTGCCTTCCTGGTCGAGGTTGGAAATGGCGTTGGTCTCGCTCACGGGGGAGATCGCGACCTTGACCTCCAGTGGTCTGTCCAGCGTGCCGAAGTCGAATACGCCTTCCACCGCGCGTCCGCTCTGGGCGTCATGGTCCTCGGGGCGGTATCCCGGCCCCCTGAACCCGCGATAGGTCACGTTCGTTTCGCGATTGTATAATGCGCGCGACACCATCGGCTGTGAAAAGCGCATCGCAAAGCACATCGTCCGGTCCGGCGCCCAGCCGCGCGTCGTGCGGCAGCCTGACACCGTGCCGTCGGAACGCACGCGCAGGCGCGACCACAGCACCTTGCCGGGATAGTCATAGATGCTGGGCCGCAGATCCAGCAGGACATGCGCCGGCCGCCCCGTGGGGAAGGCATAGCGGTGCCAGCCCACGCGGCGTCCCGACGTCAGTTCGGCATGGATATCGTAATCCGCCAGCGTCACGGCGTAATATCCGGGCTGCTCGACCTCCGTATCGTGACTGAAGCGCGAGCGGTAGCCGCTGCCCGGTTTTGCGGGATCGCCCGGCTCCATCCTGACATCGCCGGAAATCGGCATCATCAGCACGTCGCCAAGGTCGGAATGTCCCGCGCCGGTGAAATGGGTATGCGAAAATCCCATGATGGTGGGATCACCATACTGGTAACCGCCCGCCCAGTTATAGGCATGTTTGAAGTCCGGCATGGCGGTATCGGGCGAGGGCTGGATCATGCCGAACGGCACTGTCGCGCCGGGAAATGTGTGCCCCGCGCCCCCCGTGCCGATACGCGGATCGACATCGGCGGCGGGACCGCTGATGGTGGCCGCCATCCCGGATGAAAGCGACGGCATGACCGCCAGCGCGGTGGAAAGGCAGGAAAGCACCAGGCGACGCTTCATGTGGAACCTCGGTTCGGCGGATGGATCGTTTCGGGCAAGAGGGTCTGGGGGATATCGCCCGCTTCTGGATTGTTACGGTATCTTATCGCCAATTCTGCCCGGATAAACCCCATGAAAAGAGAGCGGTCCGAAAGGCCGCCCCCGATAATCCCCTGAAATAAGTCATAAAAGTTTTTGGTGAAGCTTTTTTCAAAAAGCTTTGAAAAGACAGCATATTCCCGGGAAAGGGCGACACCCGGAAACTTTTGTTTTTCCGACGGTCGCTCAGCATTCCGGGAAATTGATCGCCAGTCCGCCCAGTGACGTTTCCTTGTAACGGTGGTTCATGTCGCGCCCGGTTTCCGCCATGGTGCGGATGACCTGATCCAGCGAAACGCGATGGTCGCCATCGCCTCGCATGGCCAGCGACGCGGCATTGATTGCTTTTATGGCACCAAATGCATTTCTTTCGATGCAGGGAATCTGCACCAGCCCGCCGACCGGGTCGCAGGTCATGCCCAGATGATGTTCCATTGCGATTTCGGCCGCGTTTTCCACCTGCGACGGGGTCGCCCCCAGCACTGCCGCCAGCCCTGCCGCCGCCATGGAGGAGGCGACGCCCACCTCCCCCTGGCATCCCACCTCGGCGCCGGAGATGGAGGCATTGAGCTTGAACAGTCCCCCCAGTGCGGCCGCCGTCAGCAGGAATTCCCGCATGCCTTCGCGCGTGGCGCCGGGACAGTAATCCCGGTAATAGCGCAGGACGGCGGGCACCACGCCCGCCGCGCCATTGGTGGGGGCGGTGACCACGCGCCCGCCCGCGGCATTTTCCTCGTTCACGGCAATGGCGAACAGGCTGACCCAGTCCATGATTTCATGCGGCAGGCTGCTGTTCAGCTTTTCCCGCTCCCGCAGGCGTTCATACAGCGCGCCCGCGCGGCGCCTGACCTCCAGCTTTCCGGGCAGGATGCCCCGGCTGGCAATCCCGCGTTCGATACAGTGCATCATGACGTCGATGATCCGGTCCAGATGGGCCACGACGACCTCTTTCGGGCGCAGGGCGGTCTCGTTGCGCAGCACGATGTCGGCTATGCCCAGCCCGTCGCGGCGCGCCAGGTCCAGAAGCTCCTTTCCAGAACTGAAATTATAAGGGACTTCCGGCATGGTGTACGAAGTGCTCTCGGCCGCGTCTTCCGAGACGATGAACCCACCGCCGACCGAACAGAAACGCGCATTTTCCAGCAGTCGCCCATCCCGGTCGAATGCCGTGAACTGCATGGTGTTCGTGTGGACGGGGGGTCTGGTTTCCTTGTCGAGCACGATGTCGTGCGCGGGCTGGAACCTGACCGTGGCGGGGCCGATGGAAATGACGCCTTTTCGCCATATCTCCGCGACCAGCGCGTCCGCCTTTTCCGGGTCGACCGTTTCGGGCCGTTCCCCGCACAGGCCAAGGATGACGGCCTTGTCCGTTGCATGGCCCGTCGCGGTCCATGCCAGCGAACCATAGAGCGTGACCTGAACATGGGCCAGACCATCACGTCCGCTGATGCTCTCCATGAACCGTCGCGCGGCACGCATCGGGCCGACCGTATGGGAGGAAGAGGGACCGATGCCTATTTTGAAAATATCGAAAAGACTGATCATGACCGTTCCGGTGGCGATATGGGGGCAGGGTGTGGGTTTACATGCGACAGGCCTGCATCACAGGGAATAGGCATGTGGCGATTCCTGAGTCCAGCCTGAGAGAGTGTCTGAAAACAATCTGCTGATAAATAAGGACAAAAGTTTTTGGGTGTTGCCTTTTTCCAAAAAGGCGACGTCCTTCGAAGCTTTTTGGAAAAAAGCTTCACCAAAAACCTTTATGATTTCAAGGTATTGCCGGGCCAGCCTTTTCAGACAGCCTCGGACACCCTGTGCCCGGGGAATTTTGTCCTGGGGAAACGGACCGGGATGCATCGGGGCCCGGTTTGTGGCTTTCGCGATATGGGAATTCACGCAAGTATGACGCGAACGGCCCGTCCACCGGCATGCAGTGCCGCGGGCGGGCGCACGAAAGGGGCCATCATGACGCAATGGCATGATCGCGCATGGGGGATGTGGCGCTATCTCGTGCTGCGTGGGCGCTTTTTCATTCAGGCCAGCGATGCCGTGGTGGCCCGTCACTGGCAATGGTTCCTGTTTGCGGGCCTGCTGACCCCGGGCCTTCCGGTCGTCTCGCTTTTCATGGTTCCGGCGGACCTGTTCGCGCAGGACCTTTCCGCCGCGCATGCGTTCGGGTGGCATTTCGGCGTCACGCTTCTTTTCGAGGCGGGGGCGCTGGCATGGGTCCTGCCGCAAAGGCGGTTTCTTCGCGGGGGTGCCTTTCGTGATTACATCAGGACGCTGCCGATTTCGGGCATCGCCAGATGCACGGTTTCGTCCGTCCTGCTGTGCGTGGTCGATATCCTGCTGTTCGCACCTGTGGCGATCGGGGTCGGCATGATGGAACATGCCACCATTTTCGACCTTGCATGCGATATTGAAAAAACGCTGGCATTCGTTGCAATCATTCTGATGGTCCAGCTTGGAATTGTTGAACGCCTGCCCTTTCTCCTGCTGGCGGGGCTGCCTGCGGATATTGTATTCGCGGCGGCGGCCAGCATCGCTGACAGCACGGCGGCCATGCTGGTGCTGTCCGGGGCTGTGGCATGCGCGTTGCCATGTGCGGTTCTTGACATGCGGGCCGAACGGTTTCGCGCCTGCCGCGCGGGAAAGGTCGGTCGGCCGGTCGGTCGCCTGCGGCCCAAGGCACGCCTGCCGGCGGTGTGGCGCGTGCAGTTCGGGATACTGGCGCGCAATCCCGTAATATCGGCGGGGTGCGCCGTGCTGTCGGTTGCGGTCCCGGTCGGGGCGGGCGCGCTGATCAGGGCGTTTGATTATGACGGGCGCGCGCCTGTTGCCATCGTGGTCGGCATGGCGATTGTCGCATTTGTCCTGGCCAACCTGTACCGCCTGCTTGCCGACGCGCATGCCATGGCGCGGCCGCTGTTCATGACGCTGCCGCTGTCGCGACATTTCTGGCCGATACGTGACTGCTGTCTGGTGGTGGGATTGGGGATGGTGCCCCTGATCGTGTTCGGGGGGATCCTTCTGGCGCATCGGCTGGTATCCCTGTGGGCGCTCATGGGGCTGGCCGCGGGTTACGTGGTCCTGCTGGCCCTGTTGCGGGTCGTGGTGGGAACGGACACGCGATTCCGTTTCATGCTTGCCGCCGCATTCAGTATCGCGTGGGCGGGGGCGGCAATCGCGGGGGTGAGTGGATGACGCGCGAAGGGGTGTGCTGCAGGGCGCTTGGCGTTTCCTATGGCGGCAGGGTCGTATTCGACGGCCTCGATCTGGCGCTGGGGTGCGGGCTGTACGCGCTTCAGGGGGCGAATGGCGTCGGGAAATCGACACTCCTGCGCCTGCTGGCCGGTGCGCAGTCCCCGGATACGGGGGAGGTGTGGATCGCGGGGGAAAGCCTCATGCGCTCCCCGATGCAAGCAAGGCGTCACCTGTCCTATGTGCCAGATGAGGCGGCGGTCTATCCCTTCATGACCGGGCAGGACCTGCTGGATTTCTGCGCATGGGCCAAGAACTGCGCGATCGACGGGGATGTGGCGGGGATGATCGGGAATTTCGGCCTGCATCCGCATCTTGCGACCCGTTTTGACGCGATGTCGCTGGGCACGCGCAAGAAGATGATGATCTGCGCGGCCCTGATCGGCGCGCCCGGTGTCCTTTTGATGGATGAACCCGGTAACGGGCTTGATGCGCCGTCGCTGGAATGTCTGGTCACGTTGCTGCGGCGGCGGTCACGGAATGCGGCTGTCCTGATCGCAAGCCATGACCATGATTTCCTTCAGCGGCTTGACGCGACGCCGCTTCTGATGAGCGACCTTGTGCAATCGGGGGCGGCCTCATGACATGGACCATCGCGCATCCCGTTCATGCCTGCGTTCAGCCGTGTGGGATTACTTCTTACAATACAGAAGGGTCGTGGAAACCAGAACGACGGTAATCAGCAGGGACAGGCATGCGGAAACCATGGTGGTCATCCGATGGGGGATGTTGAAAATTCCCGGAACCACGCACGAAAACATAAGGACAGCGCTATATGCATAAGCGCAATACAGCCCGACGACTGCCGGGATGGAGCTTTTCATTGGCGAAATCTCCTTGAAAATCAGGGGTGCGTTCGTTACTGCATTGTAACTTAATACGGGAAGAAATATCAACAGGAAACGGCAGGCTGCGGCGGCGTATCCGGGATATGGGGCGGCTTTCGCGTGAAGTTGCCTGAAGTAAATCCTTGATAAATGTAATGAAAGTTTTTGGGTACCGCCTTTTTTCAAAAAGGCGGCGTTCTTCCGAAGCTTTTTGCAAAAAGCTTCGCCAAAAACTTTTCAATGATGCGTGGACCGTTCGGGGGACTGTTTCCAATACAGCTTCCAGCGGGGGAAAGGCACTGCGTAATTCTGTATCGCGCGGACCGTTGCGGATGTAACATGACCCGAGATGTAAGGGATGATGGAAATCCGCATGCGTGAGACAGAGGAAAGAACATGACGCACTCCCCTCCCGGTATTCAGGGACGCCTGATGCGGGGACGCCTTGGATTGCCCGATATCGTGGCGCAGGCGGTCTCCGGCGTGGGGCCGGTCTATTCCTCGCTCGTGTTCGTGCCCCTGATCGCCGGGGGGGATGGCGGCGTGGGGGCCGGGGCCGGGGTTACGGTCTGTATCGCGCTGGCGGCCGTGGTCATGGTGGCCATTGCATGGGTTTTCGCGACATTCGCGCGGCAGGTGGATACGCCGGGGTCGCTGTATGATTACCTGAACCTGTCGCTTGGCCCGCGCTGGGGACGGGCGTTCGGGCTGCTGTTCTACAGCTGCGCCATTGCGGCCTTCCTTAATGGCGTGCTTACGCTGGGGGGGCTGGGGTCCGATCTGGCGCGGGCGTGCGTGGGCGTGGATGTGCCGTGGTGGGCGTGCGCGCTTGTGGCGCTGGGGGTGATCGCATGGGCGGTGTCGCGCGGCATCAGCCTGTCCACCCGACTGCAACTGGGGATCAGCATCGCCTCCATGCTGGCGATTGGCATGTTCGCCCTGTGGGTTGTCGTGCATGCGCCGGTGGGGCCGGGGGGGGCCGCGCATGCGACGATGCACTCCCTGCGTCATGGCGGCGTGGCGGGCGTGATGATGGGGATGGTCTTTGCCCTGTTCATGTATGGCGGTTTCGAGGGGGCGGCCAACCTGGCGGAGGAAAGCGCGGATCCACGACGTGCCATCCCGCGCGCGATGATGCTGACGATCGGGATCAATGCCGGATTTTACGTGATTGTGTCCTATGCCTCCCTGGCGGGAAACATGTTCGATCCGGCACGGCTGGAGGAACAGGCGATGCCGCTGCTGTCGCTGTCCGCCTCGCGCCAGTGGGGGGCGCCCGCGCTGCATGCCGCGCTGCTGGCGCTGACGCTGGCTGACGTGCTGGCGATGATCATGGCGGGCAGCATCGCCATCGCGCGCGGGCTGCTGTCCCTTGCGCGCAATGGGGTCCTGCCGCCCGTCCTTGCCCGCACCAGCGCGGTGCGGCGGGTGCCTGTCACGGCGAACTGCATGCTGCTTGGCGGCTGTGCCGTGGTGGTGTGCCTGATCCATGCCCTTCACGCGGGCCATGGGACGGAAGGGGCGGAATACATGGCGGTGTTCGTCTGGCTGGGTACCTATGCCGGGTTGTGCCTCATGATCGCATGGGGGGCGACCTGTCTGGGGGCATTGCGGTATTTCAGCCAGCCGGGGCATGCGCGCGCGCCCTGTCTGCGTCCGGCCGCGCTGGTGGGGTTCGTGGCCTGCGCGGGGGTAGGAGGCGTCACGCTCATGCAGTGCGGGGGAAGCACCCTGTGGGTGCCGGTAATGATCGGTCTCGTGCTGTGTGTCGCGGTGCTGGGGATGCGTCGGCACCCTGGCGCGGCATGAGGCGGCGCCGGGGTGTGGGTGCATCGGTGCGGTCGGGGGCGGGAAATGGAAAAGGTAGTCAGGCACGGGCCTTTTCCGGATATGGCGGTTGTGCGGGCATTGGGGGGAAACCCGTCCTTTATGTTTCGGTTTCGTTCCTATTTTCTTGACGATGCCGGATGAAGCGCATAACAGCAGTAAAATCTGGACCAGTTTCCGACAAACATGTTCGCAAAGAGGAAGCCCGCCTGATGACGAACGGTCCGCGCATGATGCTGCATGGCTGTCTTTCCGGTTTCCGCATCCGCCTTGCCTTTTCGACATCCGTGGCGGTCACGCTGGCAACATGTGCGATCCCCTTCGTGTCATGCGCGGCCCCGGCCAAGGGCAAAGGAACAGGCACCTCCATTCCCGCGCGCGCCAACACCCCCGATGCGGCCGCCCCCCGGCGCCCGGCCGGTTCCCCCGCCCCCCGTCCCGAGACGATCACGGTGGTGGGCAACGGGCGCGGTTCGTTGCGGCAGATGCAGTCGGCGTCGCGTACCATGCTGGACAATTCGGCCCCCGGGACCAGCGCGCTGAAGGTGCTGGGACAGCTGCCGGGGGTGGTCTTTACCTCCGCCGATCCATTCGGGGCCTATGAATGGTCGGCGCGGATCTATTCCCGCGGGTTCAGCGAAAACCAGCTGGGCTTCACGCTCGATGGCATCCCGCTGGGGGAACAGGGATACAATATCTATAACGGGCTGAGCACGACGCGCGCCGTCATTACGGAAAACCTGCATGACACCAGCATCTCGCAGGGGGCGGCCGCGGTGGATGTCGCCTCCACCAGTGCGCTTGGCGGCGCGGTCAGCCTCCATACGCTGATGCCCTCCGACAGGGCGGGGGGACTGGTGGAACAGACATTCGGCAGCAATTCGGGATTCCGTACCTTCGCGCGTGTCGATAGCGGCCGCCTCAACAGCAGCGGGACGAAATTTTCGGCCTCGTTCACGGATTCCACGATCGACAAGTGGAAAGGATACGGCACCAACGCGACGCAGCAGGTCAATTTCAAGTTTTACCAGCCGTTGGGCGAACGGAGCTCCCTGACCGGGTATTTCGACTGGAGCAGCCATCAGGAAGTGGACAATCAGGACCTGTCGCTCAATTACATCCATACGCTCGGCACGCGGGTGGACAATTATTACCCCAACTATGCCGCCGCCTATGACGCGGCGCTGGGCATATACACGCATGGCGAAAACCTGACGGACGATCCGATGGACGTCAGCTATTATGAATCCTCCGGCCTCAGGAAAGACTATTTCGGATACCTGACGTTCAAGTCGGACATTACGGACAGGCTGGATGTCAATGCCTCGTTCTATTACAGCAACAGCGCGGGGCTGAGTACCTTTACCTCGCCCTATGGTTCGTCGCCGAACGGGGCGCCGCTGCAGCTTCAGGGCTATACGCTTGACGTCTCGCGCATCGGGTTCCTTGTCGCCGCGGGATACCGTATCGCGCGCAATCACCTGCGCGCGGGCATATGGTATGAAAACAACCAGTTCAATAACGGGCTTTACCTGTATCAGGATCCGATCCTGGGACAGGGTATCCCGCCCAGCCCGACGACATGGCTGAACCCGAAAAACGCGTTCGACCATGCCTATGGCTATGTGTTCAACACGAATACGTTCCAGACATTTTTCGAAGATACCTACCAGATCACGCGCAATTTCCGGATCAACGCCGGGTTCAAGTCGATGCTGGTCACGACGCATGACGGCATTACCGCCAACGATCCGTCCTATACCGGGTACGGCAGCCTGCCATCGGGCACGATGACGGCGTTTGACCCTTTCCTGCCGCAGGTCAGCGCCAATTACCGTTTCACCCATGATGACGAGGTCTTTTTCGACATGGCCGAAACCATGCGCGCCTTCAGCCAGTTCGGCCTGTCGGGCGGCGCGTCGGCGTCGGCATGGTCGGTGGGCGATCCCGCGCAGTTTCATCAGGCCATGCGCCTGAAGCCGGAAAAGGCATGGGTGTTCGAGATGGGATACCGTCATGACGACAGGTGGCTGTCGGCGCTTGTGACGGCCTATCGGGTGAATTTCGAAAACCGCCAGCAGGTCGTAAGTTCAGGCCCCATCATCCAGCTGGTGGGGGTCCTGAACAATGTGGGCGGCGTGACGACCGATGGCGCGGAAGGGAGCCTGACGCTGCATCCTTTCCCCGACAGCAGGCTTTTCAAGGGACTGTCATGGTACAACAGCATCAGTTTCAACCGTTCCACCTTTGACAACAACTTCACGGACTCCACCGGGGTCCATCACATCGCGGGCAAGCTGATCCCGAATTATCCCGAACTGACCTACAAGACATCGCTGATGTACCGCTATGGCCCGGCCAGCGTGAATGTCGATGCGCAGTATATGAGCCGACGTTACATCAGTTACATGAATGATGCGTGGGCGCCCCATAACTGGGTCATGAACCTGGGCGCGCGGTACCAGTTCCCGGGATATGGAATATTGCAACATATCAGTCTGGAACTTAATGTATATAACCTTCTGAATGCGGATTATATCGGGACGGTGGGGGAACAGGGCAACCCGATCAGCGGCGATTACCAGACGATGCTGATTGGCGCGCCCCGGCAGTATTTCGGGACCGTCCGCGCGGAATTCTGATGGGCGTTGCAGACGTTTCCCGCGAAACGTTGCGCATGTCGCAAGGAAGGCCATCTTTTCCAGAAGGCGGCCTGAAAAACAGCCTGCTGGTAAAAGTAACAAAAGTTTCTGGGTGTTGCCTTTTTTTAAAAAGGCGACGTCTTTCAAAGCTTTTTGGAAAAAGCTTCACCAAAAACTTTTATTATTTTTATCAATGGGTTACCTTTGGGGACTTATTCAGGAAACATCCAGGGCAGGATTACGGGACATGCAGGGTTGCGCCGATACGCGAAAGGTTTTCACGAAATCCCGCGAATATCGCACAGATGCGCTGCGTCACCTGTCAAATGGCGTGTCCTCCACCCCGCGTGCGTCGCAGCGGCCCGTGCCGGTCGTCATCGACAGCGCGGCGGGGGTGACGCTGACGGATGTCGATGGCAACCGTTATCTGGATTATGCCCTTGGATATGGCCCGCTGATACTGGGGCATTCGCCCGAACCGGTCATGCATGCGCTGCGTGACGCGCTGGACCGGGGATTGCGCACCGCATCCGTCAACAGCGACGAGGCCGCGCTGGCGGACCTGATTGCCGTGAACGTGCCCTGCGCGGACAGGGTCGCCTTCGTCAATACCGGCACGGAGGCGGTGCAGCTTGCCATTCGCATCGCGCGCGCCACCACCGGCAGGTGCCGGGTCGCCAAATTCCGCTGCAACTATCACGGCTGGGTGGATGACCTGCATGTCGGCTGTTCCCCCGGACAGGACGGGCCCGCGACGCTGGGGCAGGACCCGCGTGCCTCCGAAATGGTGACGCTGCTGGACTGGGGGGAAAGTGACGCGGCCCGGCAGGTGCTGGACGACAGCTTCGCGGCCGTGATCGTCGAACCCGCAGCGATCAACGCGGGGTGCTTCGCGCCGCCGGCGGGGTTCCTCGAAACATTGCGCGATGTCACGCGGCGGCACGGGATTGTCCTGGTTTTTGATGAAGTCATCACCGGGTTCCGCATGTCGCCGGGCGGTGCGCAGGCCTGTTACAACGTGGTGCCGGACATGTGCGTGCTGGGCAAGGCGCTGGGCGCGGGGCTGCCGATTGGGGCGGTCGCGGGGACCGATGGCGTGATGGACGTGGTGTCGTCGGGCCGGATGCTGCACCGGGGCACCTTTAACGGCAACCCGCTGTCGATGGCGGCGGGGGTGGCCTGTGTTTCCCATCTTCAGGAACATGCGGCGCGGATATACCCCCGCATGGAGCGTTTCGCGCAACGCATCCGTGCCCATATCGAGCACGAGGCCGCCCGCAACGCGGTGGCCATTCATGCCCGGAGCGTGGGTTCGGCCCTGCAGGTCTTTGCCGGGGTGCGGCGGGTTGACGGGATTGGCGACCTGGCCGGGATCGACCGGGACGCCACGCTGCTGCTGACCGAAGAACTGCTGCGCGAGGGGGTTTTCACCCTTCCGCGCGGGCTGATGTATCTTTCCGCGATCCACACGGACGAAGACATCTCAACGACCCTTGCGGCCATTACCCGGGCGGTCCGTTCCCATGCAGACAGGCCGGGTGGCGCATAGGGCGTATCGGCAGGAAGGGGGCGAAGCCCGGACGCTGATCTGCGGATGGGGCATTTCGCGTATGTTGATGGCGGCGGTTGTCGCGCCCGATACGGGCCGCCATGAAGTTCCCTGTCCGGATTACATGGACGCGTGAAGGATATATGCAATTCTGCCTAACAGTCTTGCAGTCTCCTGCTTTGTCTTTTCCTGCGATAGCCCCGATAACAGGCGGGCGAGAGTGGAAAGGGATGCCGCGTGAGTCAGACATGGGGTGATTTTCAGGCCGTCGTGCAGCTGTCGGCGGGGCTGAATGTGGCGATTCTCAGCTTTGTCGATATCAGCCTGCCCGCCATAAAGGAGCGTCGGCGCGTTTTCGCCAAGGCCCAGCAGGAACTGGCCATGCACCGTTCCGCCCCGGGCAAGGTCACCAGCGCGGCGCAGCTGGAACATGACTGCCAGGTCGATGAAATGAACGGCAAGCTGTACCTGCTGTGGCAGGAATCCTCGTCCTTCAGCAATGAGGAGGATTCCCTGATCCATTATACCGGCATCCTCGGCTTTCTGGGCGCGGTGCTCAGCCTGGTGCTGCTGTGGTATTCGGCGGAATATTATGACGCGGTCATCAGCGTAACGGGCAAGGCGGTGATTTCGCTGTCCTTCTGCTCGCTGATCGGGGCGTTCATCATCAATTTCATGACGGCCTCGCAGGCCAGTGTCTTTACAAAGAAATGCAACCAGATCCGCGAGGAAATGCACCAGAAGTTTGACAATACCCAGCTGGTGCCGCCCACTGGCACGACTGGCACGACTGGCACGACTGGCACGACTGGCACGACTGGCACGACTGGCACGACTGGCACGACTGGCACGACTGGCACGACTGGCCCAAAGATGACTCCGTGACCTGCGCATGCGTGCTGACGGGTCGCAGGGCATGTCCCCTCACTGCGATGACATGCATGCCCCTGTTCCTGTCCGGGCTGGCCTATGTTTCATCGGGCATATGTTTGGTTTTTTTAAAAGCTTGATTTTGTAATCACCGCATCCGTCATGGCGTCGCGATGGCGGCTTGCCGCGTGTATTGCGCGGCGATAGCGGACGTTGCGTCTGGAAAATGACGCGGCATGCTCATATCCCGTCAGTCACGTCCTTCGGGCCGCGGCAGGGCAGGCCGTGCCCGTCCGGGTCCCGATTTCATAACGGGTCATGGGCGCGTGGCGGTCGCGCCTTGCCGGGTGCTGCGTGGTGGGGTTACGTGGGCTGCGTTCCCCCCTGGGGATCCCATGGCCCCGCATTCGTGAAGAAAATCCGTGATTTTCACAAAACCGTACTTTTCGCGCGTCGCTGGCCCCCGTTTCGCCGGAATCGTAACGACATGGTGGAAAGCCCGCTTACGCCACGGCCCATGCCGTATTGCTTTCGGGCGCGATGTCTTCATAACAGGCAGGGAAGCAGGAGAAAGCCGTTGAAGCAATTACTGAAACACCAGTGTATTGTTCCGTAAAGAAAATGAAGGGAAAAAGCGGCCATGGCCACGACGTTTGAGACGCATACGATCTATCAGATACCCGAAGACCAGCGTTATGGCCGTGTAAGTGACCTTTTCACCGTCTGGTTCAGCACCAACATGACGCTGCTGACGGTCGTGACGGGGGCGCTGGGGCCGACGGTCTTCGGGCTTTCATTCGGGTGGTCGATGCTGGCGGCGGTCGCGGGCAATATGGCCGGGGCGGTGTTCATGGCCCTGCACGCGGCGCAGGGGCCGATGCTGGGCGTGCCCCAGATGGTGCAGAGCAGGGGGCAGTTCGGCTCTTACGGCGCGGTGCCCATCGTCCTTCTGGTGATCGTGATGTATGTCGGTTTTGCCGCGTCCAACTATGTCGTGGGGGGACAGGCCCTGGTGCAGGCGCTTCCGGGCCTCAATGGCACGGTCAGCACGCTGACCATCGCGATCGTCAGCCTTGTGCCCTGCTGCATGGGATACAGGGCGATCCATGTGATTTCCAAGATCGTAAGCTGGCTTGCCGGGGCGGTGGTGCTGGGGTGCATCGGTCTGGGGCTGTGGCGGTTTTCGGGCGCCATGCTGATGGACACGCACGGCTCCGTCGCCGGGATCATGGGTGCGTTTTCCGTTTCCGCCCTGTGGCAGGTGGCCTATGCGCCGTATGTTTCGGATTCCTCGCGCTATCTTCCCAACAGCGCCGTTTCGGTCCGCAATACCTTCATCGCGACCTATACCGGCACGGTGCTGGGCACCATCCTGCCGATGATGCTGGGGATCGTGCTGGCGTGCCAGTGGGCGAACCTGACAACGGTGGAGGCGCTGGCGCAGCTGTGTGGCGGGGCCGCGCCCATCGTGCTGGTGGTGCTGTCGCTGGCGATCACGCTGGGCAATGCCATGGGGGTGTATTGCGGGGCGCTGTCGACCATCACGGTGGTGCAGACGTTCCTGCCCGACTGGCGCCCCGAGATGATGAGCCGCGTGGTGGTCACGCTGTGCCTCGTGGCGCTGGCGCTTATCATGGCCTTTGGCATGAGCAGCGATTTCATGAAATCCTATGCAGCCTTCCTTGACATCCTCATGGCGGTCATCGTGCCGTGGACGGCCATCAACCTGACGGATTACTACCTGCTGCGGCATGGCGATTATGACGTTGCGTCGTTCTTTCGCGCCGACGGGGGGCGTTACGGCTATTTCAACGTGGCCGCCGTCCTGTCCTATCTCGTCGGGGTGGTGGTGGAACTGCCGTTCCTCAGGAACGACCTCTATACCGGCTTTCTCGTCCCGGCGCTGCACGGGGTCGATATTTCGTGGCTCGTCAGCCTTGTCGTGACCACCGTGCTGTATGTGGTGCTGTCGCGCGGCGACAGGGCGCGGACGACGGAAGAAGAGGGACAGGCCGCCTGACGCGGCACGCGCCAGAGGGGGCGTATGCGCGCGGGGGCAATGTTCGCGCGGGCGCGAATTCCCTGATAAAAGGCGGGCATGTAAAAAGGCGGGGCATGGATCGGGACAGCGCCACATGGCTGCTTTCGGCCCGGTCGGGGTGCTACGCGGACATCGCAGGAACAGGATGAAAAATGGCGGAGACGATCGCACATCAGGCCAAGGCCCATCCGGCCTTCTGCCGCCCCGAAGTCAGGACGCTGCCGCGTTATAACGCCGGCCTGTCCGAAGAGGCCGTGCGGCGGCAGTTCGGCGTGGAAGAGATCAGCAAGCTGGGCAGCAATGAAAACCCGTACGGCCCCTCGCCACGGGTGCTGCGGGAATGGCCCCTGCTGGCCGGTCGCCTTTTCCTTTACCCCGACGCCAATGCAACGCGCCTGCGCGAGGGGATCGCGCGGTTCAACGGCGTCGCGATGGACAGGGTGGTCATCGGCAACGGGTCGGAACAGATCATCCGCATGATTGCCGAAGCCTGCCTGTCGCCCGGCGAACGCGTGGTGACGGTCCGTCCGGCCTTTGGCCTGCATGAAATCCATCCGCTGCTGATGGGGGGCGTGGTCGATGCCGTGCCCGTCACGGCGGGGGGACAGTTCGATATCGACGGTCTGTGCCGCGCCCTGTCGCGTCCCACGAAGATCCTGATCTTCTCCAACCCGTCAAACCCGGTCGGGTGCATGATGAAGGAAGACGCCCTGCGCGCGGTCATCGACGCCTGCCCGCCGGACGCGCTGGTCGTCGTGGACGAGGCGTATCGGGAATATGCCGAAACCGATGCCGATTATCCCGACGCCTGTGCCATCCTGCGCGAACAGGGACGGCCATGGATCTGCCTGCGGACCTTTTCAAAGGCCTATGGCCTGGCGGCGCTGCGGATCGGGTACGCCCTGACCTCCTCGGCGGAGGTGGCGTCCGTGCTGGAGACGGTGCGCGACACGTTCAACACCACCATGCCCGCGCAGGAAATGGCCGCCGTCGCGCTGGCGGACCAGTCGCACATGCGCAACAGCGTCGCCCGCACCGTGGCGCAGCGCGACCGTGTCGCCGCCGCGTTGCGGGCGATGGGCCTGTTTGTCGCGCCCACCCATACCAATTTCGTCTTTTTCCGCACGGCGCGGGATGCGATGTCGGTGGCGCATGACCTGCTGGAACATGGCGTGATCGTCAAGCCGTGGAAGGAAAAGGGATTTGAAAACTGGATCAGGGTCAGCATCGGCCTGCCGCATGACAATGACCGGTTCCTGACGCATCTGGCGGCGGTGCTGGGCTGAGGGCGGGGCACGCGCGGACGGTTGCGGAACGGGGGCCGCGCATCCTAGTATCGGCGGCCCGGCGGGTGGCCCGGCGCCGCCACCCGCGATGTCCCGCACCGAGATGCGGTTTTACGGAGTTCCTGATGCGCACGACAGTCATTCCGAGGCGTCCCGCCGCGTTGGGGGATGACACCGTGACGGCGACGCGCGCGAATGCATGTCGTGTGCCGTCGTGACGTCATATTGCATGAATGAAAATCCGGTTACCCGGTGGCAGGACGGCAACCTGCCCACGCGCCTGTGCTTTGTCGCCGCCCCCAATGACAGCGCGCAGGCATGGCTGGAACGCCTGACCGGGCGTTATGGCCAGACCCCCGCGGCGGAGGCGGACGCCATGATCTGCCTGGGCGGGGACGGTTTCATGCTGGAGGTGCTGCATACGACGCTGGACCGCGACATTCCGGTCTATGGCGTCAACTGTGGCACGGTGGGCTTCCTGATGAACCCGACGGTGCCCGATGACCTGCCCGCGCATCTGGCCAGCACGCAGGAAGCGATCCTCCACCCCCTGCGCATGCGCGCCACCAGCGTGGATGGCGAGGTGACGGAGGCGCTGGCCCTGAACGACGTGTTCCTGTTCCGCCAGACGCGGCAGGCGGCCAAGATCCGCATCGATGTTGACGGGCGGCAGCGTCTGGCGGAACTGATCTGCGACGGGGTGCTGATCGCCACGCCCGCCGGCTCCACCGCCTATAACCTGTCGGCGCATGGGCCGATTGTGCCGCTGTCGGCGAACCTGCTGCCGCTTACGCCCATCAGCGCCTTTCGTCCCCGGCGCTGGCGCGGGGCGCTGCTGCCTTCCACCGCGCAGGTCAGGTTCACCATACTGGAAACCGACAAGCGTCCCGTCGCGGCCGTGGCGGATTTTACCGAGGTCCGCGACGTCATTTCTGTGGAAATCCGCGAGGACCGCACCCGTTATACGACCTTGCTGTTTGATCCGGGGCAGAGCCTGTCCGAACGCATCATCGCCGAGCAGTTCACGGTTTAGGGCCGATCCAGTTCGAATGGACACATTCGAACTGGTGAATATGCGCGATAAACAATGAGTTGGAGTAATTCTACTGCGGCAGAGTCCAGTGGAATTGCTTCAGGCGCGGGCCGGGCGAACCGGCAGTCTGCGCATTCTGGAAAAGCCCATAACCAGAAAGAAGTTTTTGGTGAAGCTTTTTGCAAAAAGCTTCGAAGGACGTCACCTTTTTGAAAAAAGGCGACACCCGAAAACTTCTGTTATTTCCAGACAGTTCTCTGAACCCGGCCACGTGGTCCATCAGGACGGACGGGCCGTCGTGTCGATGGCAAGGCGCAGGGGGCGTCCGGCGTCGCGGATGCGGACCGGCGTGGTGCCCGAAATATCGCCATCCGTCTGGACCGGGATGGGGATGGCGGCGTGGATGTCGATGTCGCGTCCGCAGACGATCCGGACATCGGGCATCTGTTCCATCCGGCCGCGCAGCAGCGCCCATCCCATGCGCAGGGTGGGGATGATCCCGCCCTTTTCCTGCATGATCGCGCAGAATCCCGCCTGATGGTGCATGCCCTGCGGACAGATGACATACGCCCCGCCATACAGCCGTCCCTTGGACACCACGATGGCGCGGGCCTGGTACGCGGTTCCGTCGATGCGGACATCAATGACGGGAAAGCGGTAGGTCATTGCCGCGCCCAGCATGGTCAGGACATAGCCCGCCCGCCCGACCAGCCGTTTCAGCCGTAACGGCAGGCGGTGCACCACGCAGGCGTCGAACCCGATTCCCGCCATCTGCACGAACAGGTGGGGCGGGGCGGGGCGGCCGTCGCGCGTGCTTTCGATCACCCCGGGCCAGATGGTGGCGCAGGCCCCCGACAGGATCAGCCGCGCCGCCGCCGCCGGGGCGAAGGGAATGCCGAGTTCAAGGGCAAGGACATTCGCGCTGCCGGCGGGAAAGATGCCCATGCGCTGCGACGTGCCCGCCACGGCCTGCGCGATTTCGGCAATCGTGCCATCGCCCCCCGCCGCGATGATGCAGTCGGTCGCGCCCTCGTGCACGATCTGGCGTGCCAGTTCCCCGCCATGCCCGGCGTGGCGCGTCACCAGCACGCGCACCTGCGCGCCGCCGGCCTGCAGTGCTTCGATGAACTGGCGCAGCGGCTCGCGCCGCCTGCGTCCCGCCGTGGGGTTGAGGATGATGCAGGTTCGCATTTGCCCGATGCCGCGCGTCGGCCTATGCCCCGCCCGCGTCGCCGGGCGTCCTGTCGCCATGGCCCGCCGCCCTGGTGACGAGGGAGGAGGTCGAGCGTCCCGCCACGATGTCCACCAGCGCCACGCGCCCCCCATATCCCTTGACGAATGCCCCGCCGACCACCTGATCCTCGGTATAGTCGCTGCCCTTGACGATGACATCGGGACGCAGCCGGCGGATGGCTTCCATGGGGGTATCCTCGTCAAACAGGATCACCAGATCGACATCGCGCAATGCCCCGATGACCGTGGCGCGCGCGATTTCGTCCTGGATCGGGCGGCTGTCACCCTTGAGCCGCCGGACGGAACGGTCGGTGTTCAGCGCGACGATCAGCTTGTTCCCCTCCCGCGCGGCGGCGCGGATCAGGGCAACATGGCCGGGATGGACAAGGTCGAAACAGCCATTGGTGAAAACGACCGTCGCCCCGTGATGCTTCCAGTTTTCCACGATGCCGGCGGCCTGTTCCAGCGACACCAGCGCGCCCGCGTCGTGCATTTCCTCGCTCAGCTGGCGGCTGAGTTCCGCGCGCGAGACGGTGGCCGTTCCCAGCTTGCTGACCGAAATCGCGGCGGCGGTGGTGGCGATGACGATGGCGGTTTCCATCGACTGTCCCGCCGACAGGACGCTGGCGACGGTGGCAAGGACGGTATCCCCCGCCCCTGATACGTCAAAGACCTCCGCCTTGCGGGTGGCGGCATGGGTCATCGTCCCGTCGCGCCGCCACAGGGTCATGCCCTCTTCGGAACGGGTCAGCAGCACGTCGCCGCCAAACTGTGCGGAGGCCACCTGCGCCGCGCGGCGGATTTCGGCATCGGTATCGACCGCAAGGCCGGTCGCGCGCGTCATTTCGATCAGGTTGGGCGTCACCAGCGTCGCCCCGCGATAGGCGTCGAAGGTCGGGCGCTTGGGATCGACGATGACGGGAACGCCCCTGGCCCGGCCCGCCGCGATGACGGCCGACAGCACCTCGTCCGACAGCACCCCCTTGGCGTAATCGGAACAGACCAGCACGTCGCATGTCGCGATTGCCGCCACCGCCGCGTCGATCAGCCGTCGCGTCGTCGCGGCGGACAGGGGGACTACACGCTCCTCATCGATGCGCACGATCTGCTGGCGGCCGCTCAGCACCCGGGTCTTGGTGATGGTGGTCCAGCCGGGATCGGTGATGACGCCGCCGGTGTCGATGTCCGGCCATTGCGCCAGCGCCCCCAGCAGGGAGGTCGCCGCCGCGTCCTCTCCCACCAGGCCGATCAGGCGCACCCGCGCGCCCAGCGCGCTGGCGTTGGCGGCCACGTTGGCCGCCCCGCCCGCGACGCACGACAGTTGCGAATGCAGCAGCACCGGCACCGGGGCCTCGGGCGATATCCTGTTGACCATCCCGGAAACATACCGGTCCAGCATGAGGTCGCCGATCACGGCCACGGTGCCGAAATGTAGGTTGTCAAGCATTGGTAAGGACATGGACCCGGCCGGTTGGAGGGCGCAACGGTAATATGGAACGCCGCGCCATGTCGATATGCACCCCGGCTGTCCCCCTGCCATGCCCCCGTCCTGTCTGTTTCCCCGGCCATTTCCCCATGGCCATTGTCCGCGACCCGCCCCCGTCGCGCGGGTCCCCTGTCAAAATGCGAAGGCAGGCGGTAGGATGAGGCGGCTTTTCATATGGGACCGTCATGGCGCATTCTTCTTCCTCCCGCTTCGTGATTCTGGCGGCGCTCGGGGGTAATCTCCTTGTCGCGGCGACCAAGTGCGTCGCGGCCTTCATCTCCGGCAGTTCTTCCATGCTGAGCGAGGCGATCCATTCCCTGATCGACACGGGCAACCAGGGGCTGCTGCTGGTGGGGATGCGGCGCGCGGCGCGTCCGGCCACGCTGGCCCATCCCTTTGGCTATGGGCTGGAGCTGTATTTCTGGACGTTTGTCGTCGCGCTGCTGATTTTCGGGCTAGGGGCGGGCATCTCGTTTTTCGAGGGGGTGACCCACATCCTCCATCCGCAGCCGGTGGAGCATGTCCTTGTCAATTACATCGTGCTGGGTCTGAGCATCCTGTTCGAGGGATCGGTCTGGGTGCTGGCGCTGCGCGCGTTCCGCCGCCATGGCAAGGGCCGCCATGGCTGGGTGGAGGCGGTGCAGCGCAGCAAGGATCCGACCGTCTTTACCGTCCTGTTCGAGGACACGGCGGCGCTGGCGGGCCTGATGGTCGCCCTGCTGGGCAATATCCTGTCGGAAACGCTGGACATGCCCGTCATTGACGGCGTGTCCTCCATCATCATTGCGATGATCCTTGCGGTGACGGCCACTTTCCTTGCCCGGGAATCGCAGTCGCTGCTGACGGGCGAGGGCGTCGCGCCGGAAGTGCTGGCCGCCCTGCGCCGCATGGCGCTGTCGGCGCGGGGCGTGGATCGCCTGAACGAAATCCGTTCCATGCATTTCGGGCCGCGTGACGTGCTGGTGGTCATCAGCATCGATTTCCACAACAACCTTTCCGCGGGCGATGTGGAGGCGACGGTCTCCGACCTGGAACGCCAGATCAAGCAGGCCTACCCCGAAGTCACCCGCGTCTTCATCGAAGCGCAGGACAATCGCAGCCAGCCCCCTGCCGTCGCGCCTGCGTCCTGACACAGCCTGATGATGGAAAGTAATGAAGGTTTTTGGGTGTCGCCCTTTTTCACAAAGGCGACCTCTTCCTGAAGCTTTTTGCAAAAAGCTTCACCAAAAACCTTTAAAAATTTCAGGATTTTAAGGGTATTTTTCAGGTAATCGCGGGGACGAAGTCACGCGCAGCGTACCCCTGGGCGAACAGCAGCGTGCGCAGCGTGGTATGGTTGACCTGACAGGCGACGGCCCTGCGCACGGCGGGCTTGGCGTGGAAGGCAACGCCCAGCCCCGCCTCGCGCAGCATGGCGAGGTCGTTCGCGCCGTCGCCCACCGCCATGGCCTGCGCCATCCCGATCCCCTGACGCGCCGCCAGCCGCCGCAGATGCGCAAGCTTGGCGTCCGGGCCAAGTATGGGCTGCCCCACGTCGCCCGTCAGGCGTCCGTCCTCGATCAGCAGGGAATTGGCATGCTGTTCATCGAATCCGCACAGTTTCGCCACGCGGGAGGTAAAGAACGTGAATCCGCCGGAAACCAGCGCCGTGCATGCGCCATGGCGTTTCATGGTGCGGACCAGTTCCTGCGCGCCGGGATTGAGCCGCACGTCCTTCCACGCCGCCTCCAGCAGGGTGGCGGGCATGCCGCGCAGCAGGCCGACGCGTTCGCGCAGCGCGGCCTCGAAATCCATTTCGCCATTCATCGACCGGCGCGTGATTTCGGCGATGCGTTCGCCGATGCCCGCATGCCGGGCCAGATCGTCAAGGGTTTCGCAATTGACGATGGTGCTGTCCATGTCCGCGACCAGCAGCTTCCTGCGACGCTCCTGTGCCGCGACGACCAGGATGTCGAGGTCGCGGCCGGAAAATTCCTCGCGCAGGGGGGCGATATGCGGCATGTCGCCTGTGCCGGGGGCGGGGCAGGGGATTTCGGCGGCCTCGCCTTCCGACAGGATGGTCGCGGGGCCGCCCCCGGCCATGTCGCGCGCCGCAGCGATGTCGGCGGGGGCAAGGGACGTGGCCGCGCGGTTGGCGACGAGGACAAGGACGTGGGACAGGGAGGAGGATTCAGGCATGGTGTCCGGGCATGTGGCAGGGATGACGCGATGACGCAAGGCACCGGGACGCGACAGGGCGTCGGCGCACCCATGCGTCCCGCCGTGATCGTGGCAGGCCCCACCTGTTCGGGCAAGTCCGCGCTGGCACTGGCACTGGCGCGCACGATTGGCGGCACGGTCATCAATGCCGATTCGATGCAGGTCTATCGCGAACTGCGCATCCTTACGGCCCGTCCCGGCGCGGCGGAGGAAGCCCTGCTGCCGCACCGGCTGTATGGCGTGGTGCCGGCGGCACGGGCCGGGTCGGTCGCATGGTGGCGCAAGGCGGCCCTGTCCGCCGCGCACGAAGCGTGGGAGGCCGGGCGCATCCCGGTTTTCTGCGGGGGGACGGGGATGTATTTCCGCGCCCTGACCGAAGGCCTGGCCGATATTCCCGACCCGCCCCCCGAAATCCGGGCGCAGGCCCGCGCCGCCGTGCTGGCCGAAGGGGGGCCGGCAATCCATGCCCGCCTGATGCAGGTGGATCCCGAAACCGCGTCCGCCCTGCGTCCGGGCGATACGCAGCGCATCGCCCGCGCGTGGGAGGTCTGGCGCGCGACGGGGCGGGGCCTGTCATGGTGGCGCGCGGAATCGGTGCTGCCGCCGCTGGCCGCGCGGTTCGTCGCGGTGCGCCTGTCGCCCCCGCGCGACGTGCTGCGGCGCGCGATCGCGGCGCGTTTCGACGCCATGATGGAAAGCGGCGCGGTGGAGGAGGTGCGTGCCCTGCTGTCGCGCGACCTTTCCCCCGCTTTGCCCGCCATGCGCGCCCATGGGGTGCCGGAAATCGCGGCCATGCTGCGTGGCGGGATGTCGCGCGAACAGGCGGTCGCGCGCGCCGTGCAGGTCACCGCGCAATATACCAAGCGCCAGTCCACATGGTTCGCCCACCATGCGCTGGCGCCCGCCGCGCGCACCCTGGTTCACGAAGGCAGAATCGAAGGCGAAAAAATCGCACCAGATGCGCAACAAATGGAAAGGGAAGAGCGGAAAATCATTTCTTTTGTTATTAATTGCATTGACGCCGGGGACTGCTTTGCTTAAACCCGGCCCACATTTCGCCTGATGGGGCGCCGTCCTTCCTGACGGTGCCGGGGCGAAAGGAGTAAGGGATATGAACGCAGCACCGCAGCACACCGCCATCCGGCCCGACGCCCGCGTCATGGGCGTTGACCCCACGGTCATGTCCGGGGCGGAAGTACTGCTGCGCGTTCTTCAGGATGCCGGGGTGGAGGTCGTATTCGGCTATCCCGGCGGCGCGGTCCTGCCGATCTATGACGCCCTGTTCCGGCAGGATGCGATCCGCCACGTGCTGGTCCGGCATGAACAGGCGGCCGTGCACGCGGCCGAAGCCTATGCCCGTTCCACCGGCAAGGTGGGGGTGGTGCTGGTCACCAGCGGGCCGGGCGGCACCAATACCGTCACCGGCCTGATGGACGCGCTGCTGGATTCCGTCCCGGTCGTGTGTTTTTCGGGGCAGGTGGGCGTGCCGCTGATCGGGACCGACGCCTTTCAGGAGGCGGACATCACCGGCATCACGCGTCCCGCGACCAAGTTCAATTACCTCGTGCGGCAGCCGGGTGACATCGCCCCCGTGGTGCGCGAGGCATTCCATATCGCGCGCACCGGCCGTCCCGGCCCCGTTCTGGTGGACCTGCCCAAGAACCTGATGGTGGGGCCGGCGCCGTATGCTGAAACGTCGGCGCCGCTGCATCCGTCCTATCGTCCCCGGTTCGAACCCGACCGCGCCGCCGTGGCAAAGGCCGTCGCCGTGATGAAGAAGGCGCACCGTCCGCTGTTCTATACCGGCGGCGGGGTCATCAATTCCGGCCCGCAGGCGGCGCAGGCGCTGGGGCGGCTGGTGCGCATGACGGGATTTCCCTGCACCTCCACGCTGATGGGGCTGGGCGGTTTTCCCACCACGGACCGGCAGTTCCTGGGCATGCTGGGGATGCACGGATCGTATGAAGCGAACATGGCCACCCATGACTGCGACGTGCTGATCGCGCTGGGATCGCGTTTCGACGACCGCGTCACGGGCCGCCTTGATGCGTTTTCCCCCGGTTCGTTCAGGATCCATGCCGATATCGACCCGGCGCAGATCGGCAAGATCGTGCCCGTCGACCTTGGCATCGTGGGGGATGCGGGGCGGGTCATCGAAATGATGATCGAGGAATGGGAACGCACCCCCACGCCCGTCACGCATGCCGACAGCCTTGATCCATGGTGGGCGCAGATCGGGACGTGGCGCGAACGCGACAGCTTCGGATTCCGCCAGGACATGGCGCCCTCGGCCATCATCCGTCCCCAGTACGCCATCAGCCGCCTGTATGAAATGACGCGCCAGCTGGGCCGCGACACCTATGTCACCACCGAGGTGGGGCAGCACCAGATGTGGGCGGCGCAGCATTTCCAGTTCGACCGTCCCAATCACTGGATGACGTCGGGCGGTCTGGGCACGATGGGGTACGGGCTGCCTGCGGCCGTGGGCGCGCAGATCGCCCATCCCGACGCGCTGGTGATCGACATCGCGGGCGAGGCCTCGACCCTGATGAACATTCAGGAACTGGGCACGATCGCGCAGTACCGCCTGCCGGTGAAGCTGTTCATCCTGAACAATGAATACATGGGCATGGTGCGCCAGTGGCAGCAGCTTCTGCATGACTCGCGCTATTCCGAAAGCTATAGCGCGGCCCTGCCGGATTTCGTGCGCCTTGCCGAAAGTTTCCATGGCCGCGGCCTGCGGGCGACCTGCGTCGGGGAACTTGACGGGGTCATCGCGGAAATGCTGGCCCATCCCGGCGCGGTGGTTGCGGACATCCACGTCGCGCAGGAAGAAAACTGCTATCCCATGATCCCCTCGGGGGCGGCGCACAACCAGATGCTGCTGGGTCCCGGCCAGGATGACGGGGTGGAAGTCAGCGCCGAGGGACGGATGCTCGTCTGACCCATCATCCGCGGGGCGGTTTCGCCGTCCCGCCTTGTCATGCCATGGCCGCCCTGCAGGCGGCAGCCGGCGTCAATCAGAGTGCAGGAAACAAGATCATGACCACCCAGCAGGAGGTTCCGTCCTCCGCGGTCATTTCCATACTGGTCGAGAATGAGAGCGGGGCGCTTGCCCGCGTGCTCGGCCTGTTTTCGGGGCGTGGCTACAACATCGAAAGCCTGACCGTCGCCCCGGTGGACGAGGCGGGGCGCCTTTCGCGCATCAACGTGGTGACGACGGGCACGCCGCACGCCATCGCGCAGGTGCAGGCGCAGCTTGAACGGCTGGTCCCCGTCTATCGTGTCGTGAACCTGAGCGCGACCGGCCCGCATGTCGCGCGTGAACTGGCGCTGGCCAAGGTGGTCGCAACGGGCGAGGCGCGCGCCGAATCCCTGCGCATCGCACAGGCGTTCCGCGCGCGCGTCGTCGATACGACCGCCACGTCATTCGTGTTCGAGCTGACCGGTTCGCCGGAAAAGCTGAATTCGTTTATTGACCTCATGCGTCCGCTGGGACTGGCTGAAATATCGCGCACCGGCGTCGTCGCGATCAGCCGGGGCCCGGACACGCTGTAACGCAGGTCCCGGTTTTTTCTTTCATTCCAAACTGCCCACACACTTACAGGAGTATCCCCATGCGCGTGTATTATGATCGCGATGCCGACGTGAACCTGATCAAGAGCAAGAAGGTCGCCATTATCGGCTATGGCAGCCAGGGCCATGCCCATGCCAACAACCTCAAGGATTCGGGCGTCACGGACATCGTGGTCGGCCTGCGTCCCGAATCAGGCGCCCGCGCCAAGGCGGAAGCCGCCGGGTTCAAGGTGATGGCCCCGGCCGAGGCGGCGGCCTGGGCCGATGTCGTCATGGTGCTGACGCCCGACGAAGGGCAGGGCGCCCTGTACAAGGAATCGCTGGAAAAGAACATGAAGCAGGGTGCCGCGCTGGCATTCGCGCATGGGCTGGCGATTCATTTCCGCATCATCGAGGCGCGTCCCGACCTCGACGTGTTCCTGATCGCCCCCAAGGGCCCGGGCCACACCGTGCGTTCCGAATACCAGAAGGGCGGCGGCGTGCCGTGCCTGGTGGCCGTGGCGCAGGATGCGTCGGGCAACGCGCTGGAAATCGCCCTGTCCTATGCCTCCGCCAATGGCGGTGGGCGCGCGGGCATCATCGAGACGACCTTCAAGGAAGAGGTCGAAACCGACCTGTTCGGCGAACAGGCCGTGCTGTGCGGTGGGCTGGTCGAACTGATCCGCGCCGGTTTCGAAACGCTGGTGGAGGCGGGATACGCGCCGGAAATGGCGTATTTCGAATGCCTGCATGAAACGAAGCTGATTGTCGACCTGATCTATGAGGGTGGCATCGCGAACATGAACTACTCCATCTCCAACACGGCCGAATATGGCGAATACGTCTCCGGCCCGCGCGTGATCACGCCTGACACCAAGGCGGAGATGAAGAAGATCCTGACCGACATCCAGGACGGCACGTTCGTGCGCAACTTCATCCTGGAAAACCAGTCCGGCAATATCGGTTTCAAGGCGACGCGCGCGCGCAACAACGCCATGCAGATCGAAAAGGTGGGTGAAAAGCTGCGCGGCATGATGCCGTGGATCGGCAAGAACAAGCTGGTTGACAAGACCCGCAACTGATCGCCTGTCGCGCTCAGGCCATCGGGGACGCATGTGCCCCGGCGAACGCCGCCCGGATCCGTCCGGGCGGCGTTTTTCATTATGGGCCCTCCATGGGCAGTGGTGGCCATAGTGGGGAACCCGAATCGGGGCGATGAATTTATTGTATTGTCCCCGTCCCGCATGGGCGCGTGACAGGCGGGGGTGCGTAATGCAACCATGCCCCTCCCCAAGGTCTGCGCCCCGTGATGGGCCGGTTGCAACTGTGACGGAGTTATCGTGCCAATGGTGGATTTTGTCATTCCCCCGCCTGTCCAGCCGACGGTCAACGTCAAGGATACGGAGGCACTGTTCCCCGTGCGCCGCATCTGGTGCGTCGGCCAGAACTATGCCGATCATGCGCGCGAAATGGGGGGCAATCCCGAACGGAACGAACCCTTTTTCTTTGCCAAGCCATCCGATGCGGTGGTGCCTGGCGGGGGGCTGCTCGATTTTCCCGTCGCGACATCCGACCTGCATCACGAGGTCGAACTGGTGGCCTGCATCGGGCGCGGTGGGGAAAACATTCCCGTCGAAAAGGCGCTGTCCTATGTCTATGGCTATGCCGTGGGGCTGGACATGACGCGTCGCGACCTGCAGGCCGCGGCCAAGAAGGCGGGGCGTCCGTGGGCGCTGGCCAAGGGGTTTGACCAGTCCTGTCCCATCGGGACCATCCGCCCGGTGTCCGAAATCGGCCACCCGGCAAAGGGGCGCATCAGCCTGAGCGTCAATGGCGAGGAACGGCAGGTGGGCGACCTGTCGGACATGATCTGGTCGGTGGGGGAAATCATTTCCGTCCTCAGCCGTTTCGTGGCTCTTGCGCCGGGCGACCTCATCATGACCGGCACCCCGGCGGGGGTCGGCCCGGTGCGGCGTGGCAATGTGCTGCATGCCGTGTGCGAAGGGGTCGGTGAACTCAGCGTCACATACGGCCGGTAAGGCGCGCCCCTTTGGGGCGTTGTTCCCGTCCAATCATCCTATCATTCCATATCATCCGCACAGGAGAGACAGATCATGCAATATCGTCAGCTTGGGCGCTCCGGCCTGCGTATTTCCGCCTTTACGCTGGGGACGATGACCTTTGGCGGCAAGGGCGACTTTGCCAAGACGGGCAATACCGACCTTGCCGGGGCAAAGCGCCAGATCGACATGTGCGTGGATGCCGGGATCAACATCTTTGACACGGCCGATATCTATTCCTCCGGCGTGTCGGAGGAAATCCTTGGCGCGGCGCTGAAGGGGCGTTCGCCCGACCTGCTGGTCAGTTCAAAGGCGCGTTTCACCATGGGGCCGGGGGCGAATGACGCCGGGTCCTCGCGCTATCACCTGATCAATGCGTGCGAAGCCAGCCTGAAGCGGCTGGGCCGTGACCATATCGACCTGTATTACCTGCATGAATGGGACGGGCAGACGCCGCTCGATGAAACGCTGGAAGCGCTCGATACCCTGACGCGCAGTGGCAAGATCCGGTATGCGGGGGTTTCCAACTTTTCCGGCTGGCACCTGATGAAGGCGCTGGGCACGGCGGAACGCAACCGCCTGATCGCGCCGGTGGCGCAGCAGATCTATTACTCCCTCCAGGCGCGCGAGGCGGAATACGAACTGCTGCCGCTGGCGGTGGACCAGGGCATCGGCGTGCAGGTCTGGAGCCCGATGGCAGGTGGCCTGCTGTCGGGGAAATACCGGCGTGGCAAGCCGCAGCCGACAGGAACGCGCCAGATCGAGAAATGGGGCGAACCCCCCGTCTATGACATCGAAAAGCTGTATGACGTTGTCGAGGTCCTGGTCGCCATCGCGGCCGAGCGCGGGGTTTCGGCGGCACAGGTCGCGCTGGCATGGGTGGCGCATCGCCCGGCGATTACCTCCATCCTGATCGGCGCGCGCAACGATGCGCAGCTGGCCGATAACCTGAAGGCCGCGGAGCTGAGCCTGAGCGCCGAGGAAATGGCGCGTCTGGACAAGGCCAGCGCGCCGCCGGTGCTGTATCCGTACTGGCATCAGGCCAGCACCGCGTCCGATCGCCTGTCGCCTGCCGACCTGCTGCTGCTTGCCCCCACCATCGCGGAACGGGCGAAGGACGGAAAGGCCTGAGGACAGGTTTTCCATTTGCCGTCGATAAGATAACAGACGTTTCCGGGTGCCGCCTTTTTCTAAAAAGGCGGCGTTCTTTCGAAGCTTTTTGAAAAAAGCTTCACCAGAAACTTCCTGACGGTTTTTGTGGTTTCTGCGCTGTATTCGGGAGCGATCCTGTCGTCTGGAGATGTGATGGCGACGGGGAAAACAGATGGTTCGCGATGGGATTCCTGAATGCCGGAAGCTGACAGGTAATATCGCACCGCAGACAGGAAACGCCTGTCAGTAACCGGGTTCAGGGCCGGGATGTCTGCTGATCCGCGTTCGCACAATACATTCCTGCGTTCATGATGGGGCGACATTCGCCATCCCCCCGGAATGCCTCATCCCCCATCAGGATACGCGTTGCGCGAATGGCCGCCCGGAGAAGAAGTCACGCCAGCCTTGATCCAGATTAAGTAGCATTTCACCAACCGGTGATCATCTGGGACGACGGATGTGTCCGATGCTGCTGGAGACTGGAAAGGGGTGTGGAAACATGGGATTGCCATCTTGTAATAACATGCGTCCCTACCCACCTTTGAAACCAGCCGCTGTGCCGTTGCCTCTCTATCTGGGACGGCAGAAGCGGACCTGTTTTGTCGCCTGAGAATAAGGGACGGGGGAATTTATGAATATCGAGAAATTTACGGAACGTTCGCGCGGGTTCCTGCAGGCCGCGCAGACGATCGCGATGCGCGAATACAACCAGCAGCTGACGCCGGAGCACCTGCTCAAGGCGCTGCTGGATGATGACCAGGGGGCCGCGTCCTCGCTGATCCGCGCGGCGGGAGGGCAGCCGCCCGCCATTGCCGCCGCCGTTGACGCGGCACTTGCCAAGCTGCCGAAGGTGCAGGGCGGTGGCGCGGGACAGCCCAATGCGACGCCGGATCTCGTGCGCCTGCTGGATGCCGCCGAACAGGCGGCGCAGAAGGCCGGGGACGAATATGTGGCGCAGGACCGCCTGCTTGCCGCCATCGCGGCGTCCGAAACGCCGGCCGGTCAGGCGCTGCGTGCCAATGGCGCCACGCCGCAGGCCCTCGACAAGGCCATTGCAACCATCCGCAAGGGACGCACCGTGACCAGTGAAAACGCCGAAGCCAGTTTCGACGCGTTGAAGAAATATGCCCGCGACGTGACCGAGATCGCCCAGCAGGGCAAGCTTGATCCCGTCATCGGCCGTGATGAGGAAATCCGCCGCGCCATTCAGGTGCTGGCGCGCCGCAGCAAGAACAACCCGGTCCTGATCGGTGAGCCCGGCGTGGGCAAGACCGCGATCGTCGAAGGGCTGGCGCTGCGTATCGTCAATGGCGACGTGCCGGAGGCGCTGAAGAACAAGAAGCTGCTGTCGCTCGACATGGGCGCGCTGGTGGCCGGCGCGAAATATCGCGGCGAGTTCGAAGAACGTCTCAAGGCTGTCCTGAAGGAAATCGAAGCCGCCGAGGGGCAGGTCATCCTGTTCATCGACGAAATGCACACCCTTGTCGGCGCGGGGCGTTCGGATGGGGCGATGGACGCCTCCAACCTCATCAAGCCGGAACTGGCGCGCGGCGTGCTGCATTGCATCGGCGCGACGACGCTGGACGAATACCGCAAGTATATTGAAAAGGACGCGGCCCTCGCCCGTCGGTTCCAGCCTGTCTATGTGGGTGAGCCGACGGTGGCGGATACGATCTCGATCCTGCGTGGCATCAAGGAAAAATACGAACTGCATCACGGCATCCGTATTTCCGATGGCGCGCTGGTCGCGGCGGCGACATTGTCGAACCGCTACATCACCGACCGCTTCCTGCCGGACAAGGCGATCGACCTGGTGGACGAGGCCGCAAGCCGCCTGCGCATGCAGATCGACAGCAAGCCGGAGGAGCTCGACGAACTCGACCGTCGCCTGATCCAGCTCAAGATCGAGCGTGAGGCCATCCGCAAGGAAGACGACGCCGCCAGCAAGGAACGCCTGGTCAAGCTGGAGCTTGAACTGTCGGACCTGCAGGAAAAGTCGGATTCCCTGACCGCGGCGTGGCATGCGGAAAAGGATCGCGTCAACGCGGTGCAGAAGCTGCAGGAAGAACTCGACCAGGTGCGCTCGGATGTCGAGGTCGCGCAGCGTCGTGGCGACCTCGGGCGTGCGTCCGAACTGATGTATGGCCGCCTGCCCGCCCTGCAGGCCCAGATCGCGCAGGCACAGGAAGAAGCGGACCAGGCCAGCAAGGGCGAGGGCATGGTCAGCGATACCGTGACCGATCAGGGAATCGCCGCCGTGGTGTCGCGCTGGACCGGCGTGCCGGTGGAACGCATGCTCGAAGGTGAGCGCGCCAAGCTGCTGCGGATGGAAGACGAACTGCGCAAGAGCGTGGTCGGTCAGGAACCCGCGCTCAAGGCCGTGTCCGACGCGGTACGTCGCGCGCGCGCCGGGTTGCAGGATCCCAACCGCCCGATCGGTTCGTTCCTGTTCCTCGGCCCGACGGGCGTGGGCAAGACCGAGCTGTGCAAGGCGCTGGCCCGCTTCCTGTTCGATGACGAGAAGGCGCTGCTGCGCATCGACATGAGCGAGTTCATGGAAAAACATGCGGTGTCGCGTCTGGTTGGCGCCCCTCCCGGCTATGTCGGGTATGAGGAAGGCGGCGTCCTGACGGAGGCCGTGCGTCGCAGGCCGTATCAGGTCATCCTGTTTGATGAGGTTGAAAAGGCGCATGAAGACGTCTTCAACATCCTGCTGCAGGTGCTTGACGATGGTCGCCTGACGGACGGGCAGGGGCGGACGGTCGATTTCCGCAACACCTTGATCGTGCTGACCAGCAACCTTGGCTCCGACGTGCTGGCGCACCTGCCTGATGGGCAGTCGGTGGAAAGCGTGCGTCCAGAGGTGATGAAGGTGGTCCGCGATCACTTCCGGCCGGAATTCCTGAACCGCCTGGATGAAATCATCCTGTTCTCCCGCCTGCAGAAGGCGGACATGGGCAAGATCGTGGAAATCCAGATCGGACGGCTGCGCAAGCTGCTGGCGGATCGCAGCATCACGCTGGATCTCGACAAGGCGGGCGAGACGTGGCTGGCGGATGCCGGGTACGATCCTGTCTATGGCGCGCGTCCGCTCAAGCGGGTGATCCAGCGCAGCCTGCAGAACCCGCTGGCGGGCCTGCTGCTGGCTGGTGACATTCATGATGGCGAGACGGTGAAGGTTTCGGCGTCGGATGACCACCTGACGATTGACGGGCATGTTGTTGACGGGGACTGATCCCTGAATGTTCGATGCCGGACGTGAAGGAGGGGAGGCGGAAGCCTCCCCTTCTTTTTTTGATTTTTTTTCGGGCGTGCGTGTCGGGAATGGGAGTTTTCGGGTCGGGTTTGCCGGTTTTCCGCCGTTTTTCATGGTGTTGGATAAGGCGTTGACAATGGGGGGCGATCTCCTTAAAACCCGCTTCACCGCACGGCACACCAGCCGCCGCGGACCGGTTCATTGACAATTGAATAGAGACTGGAAGGGATATGTTGGCGGCGTTTTGCTGTGTCATTTGATGGCATGGTGGGGCTGGTTGGATTGGGTGACT
>NZ_NOXG01000109.1:0-900 GCF_003207955.1 Novacetimonas pomaceti | reverse complement strand
GATGCCTCTGCTCGGTTGGGCGTGATCAGAGGCGGCAGATGATTGACCCGAAGCGAGCGCGTCTGCCGATAATCCGGCAATGCACGCTGCTGCAACTCAACCGGTCGGGCGTCTACTATCGGCCTGTGCCACAGAGCGAGGCCAATCTGGAGCTGATGCGGCTGATCGACGCCCGGTTCCTGGAAACGCCCTATTATGGCTCACGGCAGATGACATGGCATCTGCGCCGCCTGGGACATGAAGTGGGCCGCAAGCGGGTCCGGCGGCTCATGGCGATCATGGGCCTTCGGGCGATCTACCAGAAGCCGCGCACGACCGTGCCCCATCCGGAACATCGGAAATATCCATATCTGCTGCGGGATCTGGTCATCAATCGGCCTGACCAGGTCTGGTGCTCCGATATCACATATATTCCCATGAAACGGGGATTTCTCTATCTCGTGGCGATCATGGACTGGTTCACGCGCAAGGTCCTGTCCTGGCGTCTGTCGAACACGATGGACGTGGAGTTCTGTATCGAGGCGCTACAGGATGCCCTCATGCGCTATGGCGCCCCGGAAATTTTCAATACTGACCAGGGGTCGCAATTTACGACACCCCGTTTCACCGGGATACTGGAAGAGCGTCAGATCCGCATCAGTATGGACGGGCGTGGGCGATGGCTGGATAACGTGTTCATCGAGCGTCTGTGGCGGTCGCTGAAATACGAATGCGTCTATTTGCACGCGTTCGAAACCGGATCGGAGCTACGGGCCGGGCTTGGCAGATGGATCGCCCATTATAACGAAAGGCGTCCGCATACGGCGCTGGCTGGACGTACGCCCGATGAGGCGTATCATGACGTGCCGACGCCATCTGGTCCGGGGTTAACCCCGGACCAGATGGCCAACAGCAACGCCG
>NZ_NOXG01000108.1:0-914 GCF_003207955.1 Novacetimonas pomaceti | reverse complement strand
CGTGATGGTCGGGCCCGACGGCATATCGATCACTGGCGGCCGGTACATGCCTGGAGTGAAGCGGCTGTCTGGCAGATCCTGCGTCGGCATGGCGTGATTTCGCCGCTTCCCTATCAGCTCGGGTTTGGCCGTCTGTCTTGCATGACGTGTGTATTCATGTCTGCCGATCAGGCTGCAACGCTGCGGCATATGGACCCGGATCGGTTCGCCCGGCTGTGTGAGTGGGAACGCGCATTTGGCTGCACCATTCGACGCGACCGGGACCTCGGCACGCTGGCCAATGGCGGCACGGTTTACGGCCCCGTGCGCCAGCATCCGGATCTGGTGCGCCGCGCGCTCTGCCACCGCTGGCGTGGCCGTGTCCTCACATCCCTCGAACAATGGGTCCTGCCCGCTGGCGCATTCGGCGAGAGCGCCGGGCCGGTCTGACCCGCCTCATCCTTAAGCAGAGAGAAACCCGATGTTAACGTCTTTCCAGATCCGAAAATTCCTCGACCTGAGCACCGGCCACCTCCCCCTGTCGGACCGTGGACACCTTGAGAGATATGCAAGGTCAGGTGGCTCCTTTGGGCTGACCTGCCTGTCCGGCCCGCACGGATGGTTTGTCCATGTCCCGCTGGATCCATACTCCCATGATTGGCCGGGGTCGCGGTCACTGCGGGCCATTCTCGCCCTGGCCCGAAAACACGACTGTGATTACGTCCTTTTTGATGCGGACGGCCCGATCGATGCCTCGCTTCGTTTCTTTGATGACGATGAAGATGAATGACCGGCAACGGCATCGGGCGTCCCTCGGGCCAGAGGAGCCGGTTCTTATACTACGGGCTATCACCTTTGACCTATATGAGCCCATTTTCTGAGGCCGATGGATCGGATGGTCTGTGGCAGGGCGGTGAGGTTGTTCCATGCGGTGC
>NZ_NOXG01000107.1:0-915 GCF_003207955.1 Novacetimonas pomaceti | reverse complement strand
AGCAGCCTGTCGGGTTGGGGTACCCTGTGAAGGGGTAAGGCTGTAGAGTGTCGCGATGAGCCGCTTCATCCCGTTTGACCGATCCCAGCCGTATCTTCTGCCGCCTGATCTGACGTCGTGGCTTCCGGCTGACGATATGGCGCATTTCATTGTCGCAGCTGTTGAGCGGGTTCCGATGAGTGCGTTCTGCGTGCCAGTGCGCACGGGAGGCAAGGCGCAGTATCATCCGCGCCTGATGCTGGCCCTTCTGATCTTCAGCTATGCGAACGGGTTGTTTTCCTCACGCCGGATCGAGCGGGCGACATATCGCGACATCGGGGTACGCTTCGTGGCGGCGAACCTGCATCCGGATCATGATACGATTGCGACCTTCCGCCGGACGAACCGGACAGCCATTGAAGCTGCATTTGCGCAGGTCCTGCTTCTGGCGCGCGAGACGGGTCTGCTGCGTCTGGGTGTCGTATCGATTGACGGCACGAAAATTGATGCCGACGCTTCGAAATACCGTTCCCTGCGCTACGACCGGATCAGGGCACTGCGCGAACAGCTGGCGGTGGATATCGCGAAACTGATGGACCAGGCGGAGCACGCAGATGCCACAGACAGAGATCCGCAGGCCCTGCCAGAAGAGTTTGCCCGACGGGAAACACTGAAAGCGAAGCTGGACGAAGCCTGCGCCCGGCTGGAAGCAGATGCGAAAGCGCAGGCCGAGGCGGCGCGACCGGCATACGAGAAAAAGAAGGCGATGTATGACGCAAAAACAGGGCGTCGCGGTCGGGCGCCGAAACCGCCGGATGATGAACCACCACCCGACCGGCAGATCAGTCTGACCGATCCCGACAGCCGCCTCATGCGGCGTTCGGACGCCCACGAGTTCCGGCAGGCTTACAATGCCCAGGCCGTGGTCTGCGCCGA
>NZ_NOXG01000106.1:0-918 GCF_003207955.1 Novacetimonas pomaceti | reverse complement strand
AGTGTCTGACCGAAAATGAGTTGAGTGATTTCAGCGGGTTATGATTCATGGGTTTGCGATAACCTGATGAGATCAAGATGGCCTGGACTGAAATCACCCGAGCGCAGTATCAAAGGGACGACCTGGAGTATGCAAGCGACCTTCGCGATGCGGAGTGGGCGCTGATTGCGCCTTTGATGCCCGAGAGGAAACGACTGGGGAGACCACGACGTACGGATTTGCGCCGGGTCATGGAGGCGATCCTCTATATCGTCACTACGGGTTGCCAGTGGCGACAATTGCCTCGTAACTTTCCCGCTTTCACGACCGTGCAGGGCTATTTCTACCGTTGGATCCGCGAGGGACGATGGGAAGCCATGAACCATATTCTCGTGATCCTGTCGCGTGAGCAGGACGGGCGAGACGCCACGCCTTCAGTGGGCATTATCGACAGCCAGTCGGTTAAAACCGCTGAAAATGGCGGCCCACGCGGTTATGACGCGGGCAAGAAGATCAAGGGACGCAAGCGACATATCGCGACCGACACGCTGGGTCATGTCGTGGCGGCTGTTGTACATCCCGCCGACATTCAGGATCGTGATGGTGCGCCGCTGGTAGCGGTCAGGATACGCTCATTGTTTCCCTGGCTTCGCCATCTGATCGGTGACGGGGGATATGCTGGCGAGAAGTTGCGTGGTGCGCTGGCTGAACTCGGCCGATGGACGATCGAGATCGTCAAACGTAGCGATCGGGCCGAAGGCTTCGTCGTCCTGCCCAAACGCTGGATCGTGGAGCGTAGCTTTGCATGGCTCGGACGTTGCCGTCGCCTCACGAAGGATGTCGAGGCAACAATCTCGTCATCCCACGCGTGGTTGATGATTGCCCATATCCGCAGAGTTCTGCGAAAAATCAATCAAACCGCTTTCTGATTCAGGCTCT
>NZ_NOXG01000105.1:0-923 GCF_003207955.1 Novacetimonas pomaceti | reverse complement strand
GAGGTGGTCCCGTCCGTTCGGACAGTTTTGCGGGCTTGATAAGCTATACCCGGTTGTTGTTATGCCGCCCTTCTGACGGCGTTGCTGTTGGCCATCTGGTCCGGGGTTAACCCCGGACCAGATGGCGTCGGCACGTCATGATACGCCTCATCGGGCGTTCGTCCAGCCAGCGCCGTATGCGGACGCCTTTCGTTATAATGGGCGATCCATCTGCCAAGCCCGGCCCTCAGCTCTGATCCGGTCTCGAACGCGTACAGGTAGACGCATTCGTATTTCAGCGACCGCCACAGACGCTCGATGAACACGTTGTCCAGCCAGCGACCGCGCCCATCCATGCTGATGCGGATCTGACGCTCTTCCAGTATCCCGCTGAAACGGGGTGTCGTAAATTGCGACCCCTGGTCAGTATTGAAAATGTCCGGGGCGCCATAGCGCATGAGGGCATCCTGTAGCGCCTCGATACAGAACTCCACGTCCATCGTGTTCGACAGACGCCAGGACAGGACCTTGCGCGTGAACCAGTCCATGATCGCCACGAGATAGAGAAATCCCCGTTTCATGGGAATATATGTGATATCGGAACACCAGACCTGGTCAGGCCGATTGATGACCAGATCCCGTAGCAGATATGGATATTTCCGATGCTCCGGATGGGGCACGGTCGTGCGCGGCTTCTGGTAGATCGCCCGCAGGCCCATGATCGCCATGAGCCGCCGGACCCGCTTGCGGCCCACTTCATGTCCCTGGCGGCGCAGATGCCATGTCATCTGCCGTGAGCCATAATACGGCGTTTCCAGGAACTGGGCGTCGATCAGCCGCATCAGCTCCAGATTGGCTTCGCTCTGTGGCACAGGCCGATAGTAGACGCCCGACCGGTTGAGTTGCAGCAGCGTGCATTGCCGGATTATCGGCAGGCATGCTCT
>NZ_NOXG01000104.1:0-982 GCF_003207955.1 Novacetimonas pomaceti | reverse complement strand
ATCTGACGGGGGCGCTTCGGCGTCGGCCACGGCTCGTTTCGCTTCGAGGAGCGACATCCGGCGGTTGAGATCCGAAGCCTTTGCCGTATCTGCGATACGTAGCCGGTCAAGATCCTGCCGGAGTGCTGCGATGTCGCTGCGGGTCCGCTGCACCAGTGCTGCTTCTTCCGTTACAAGCTGCAGCACCTGCAACTGGTCGTCCGATGTCATGGGAGCCGCTTGCAGGCGGGTTGCTTTCTGGACCGCATCATCGGTCGGAACGGCCTTTTCGATGCCGATATCGTGTCTCTGCGCAGGCGTGTTCTCGGTCGGCAGAGGTGCCGGTGTTGGGACGGCGGGATGGGGCGGCTTTTTCATCGCAAGGAGTGCCTTGAGATCCTCATCTGTAGCCGAGACCTGAGGTGCCGGGGGTGATGGCGATGATGCAGGTGAGTGCCCTGGCGCTGGAGACGCTTTGGGGCCTGACGGTAGCGGGGCGGAGATCATTCCGACTTCCTGGCTTACGGGAGACGTCTGCCTCTTTGCTATGCCCATCACGAGGAAGAGGGAGAGCAGACTGCCGACGGCGGTGCCAGCGATCATGACCTGCCTGCGACGCGGAAGCGCTCTGAAAAGGGCTATCGCGTGTGGAACGGGTCTGTTCTTCTTAGGTGCTGCTGTCACAGGTTGCGGGTGAGGGGAGGGAGGCTCGGCAATTATGTCCGCCTCGGGCGAAGGGTCAGGCTCGGGCGTCGTGGCCAGCTTGCGGAACGGCACAGGTTCAATGCCGCGATCCGCGCTGAACGGATCCCGGGACGTCGTTGCGGTTACGGCTGAGGTCATGGTGAATGCTGCCTTCTGATAGAGAGTGCAGAATTCGTCGATATCATGCGACCGGTGCGCGAAACTTACTTCTTCATGACGACGTCCGACATGAAGATCACGCCAACACTGACCTGAGCGGCAAGGTTTACGCGCGGCTGGGTCGGCATCTGCTGCATGA
>NZ_NOXG01000103.1:0-993 GCF_003207955.1 Novacetimonas pomaceti | reverse complement strand
GCAAACCTGCTGAATACCGCTGCAGGATCTTGCCTTTCGCTAGGTGTTCTATCTCCTTTGGCTGCGTCATTTTTTAATCTGACAGCCAACCGCATTCCTACTCATATCGTTATCTTGGGAGTCGCTTTCTGGCTGGGAATGGCGTATTTTCTCCATCAGCGGGCACAAGCCGTTTTAGGAGGGCTTCGAGAATGACCTTTATGCAGTTCTTCGCCTTTATTGGCATGCCAATCATCATTGGCGTTCTTGGTTATGGTATTTCTAAAATGCCTATCAAGGATAATTGAGAGTTTATCGTCCGTTCCAATCAATGGTTGATCGTATGATACCTGTTTATGATTAGGATAACAGACCCATAAAATTTGAGGTCCATGCAGAAATAAGGGCGTATTCACGGTAATACCTAAAATCTGCTCGCTTACTTTCGTTTTCTGTTCATGTTTTTCATAAATTAAACAATAAGTATTTTTTTATTACTAAAGGTCCGATCAGTTCCGGATCAAGATATATGTCCTGGATTTTTATACCAAAGTCATAGTGTACCGTTCGACAAGATAGATTTTTTCGGAAAAAACATTCGCAGTCGCATGTTACTGGCCGAAGACTCCTCCGAGGGACATGCCTCCCTCTTTAACGGAGCCCTTGACCATGAACCTCTCTCGCACAAGCATCCCCGACACGGGGCGATCGACGCGTCTCTTGACCAAACGGGTCGGATACAGCCAGCGTGCCGTCACGGCACTTGGCACATTGGCCGTCCCGATCCTCATTGCCAGCCATGCGCTGGCCCAATCCGCAACCGGCAGCGCAAACGGTATCGGGGCCCAGATGCAGGCCACCGCCCAGGAGGGGCTGACAGCGGGCGGCTTTGTCGCTGCAGCATGCATGTATGTCGCTGCCTTCATCTGCTTCATCGGCGGCGTATGGGCGGCCTGGCAGAGCCGCAACGAACAGAACCGTTCGCCCGGAAAGGTCGGTATGGCAATCGCCGGC
>NZ_NOXG01000102.1:0-1037 GCF_003207955.1 Novacetimonas pomaceti | reverse complement strand
AGCAGAATATCGTCAATATTCCAGATCGGGCTCCTGTGGGATGACTGAATTCTACAAAATGACCCGAAATTGCCTCAAGTGTGAGAAATCCGCGTCGATCCGCTTCGCATATAAGGAAAGGCCGATCCCATCGTGCCAGATCAGTTTCACCAGGTCGCCGCGTCGGCCCCTGAAGGCATAGACGTCACCCGCGAAAGGGTCACGACCCAGTGCTTCCTGGACCTTCAACGCCAGCCCGGGCATCCCCAGGCGCATATCGGTTACACCGGCCGCCAGCCATATCTTCAGCGTGGAAGGAAGCGGGATCATGATCGTAGTGCACCCACAATTTCACGCAGACGATCAGCGGACAGCCCTGTGTCGAACTCCAGCCGCACACCGTCCGGAAAGACCAGGCTGACGGCTTGGCCGGACAGCGTTCCCTGTTCTCTCCGACGCTCCAATGGCTGCGGCTCGGGGGCCGGGGCCACCATGACAGGTATGAACGATGTCCCGCCTTTGGCCTGCGCTTTGGCCCGAGCCTCTCGCCGCCAACGAAACACCAGACTGGGATGGATCCCATACTGTGCAGCCACCTCCCTTATGGGGCGTCGGCTCTCGTAGGACGCGATGACCACTCGCGCGCGAAATTCAGGGGCGTGCCAGCGGCGGCGATCCGAAACGATTTCGATCCGCGAGGCGTCCGCCAGCCTGTCCCGCTCATCGGTCTCTCTACCGCTCCTTTGGAGCCTCTCTGCGGTACTACCTGCGACACTCGCAGGTAGTACCGCGTCCCTATCTCTTAAATCGTTCATGCTTCATAGCTGAACCAGACCAGAAATATTCAGCAAGGCGTCAGTCGCCGGGAGCTTACGGATCGAAGGCAAAAAACGGGATCACTTCTGGCCATGCCCGGCGCCATGCCGGGGCGATTGACGCGTATTTCCCGGCCCATTTTTCCTCGAACGCATCAAGTTCGGCGGCCGCCATGTCAGCGGTGGCGGCCCCGTAGATCCGGCGCAGGTCGGCAGCCACGGCCTTACGGTCCTTCCATGAGC
>NZ_NOXG01000101.1:0-1052 GCF_003207955.1 Novacetimonas pomaceti | reverse complement strand
CTGCCATGCCTGGAACCAGCTCGTCAATCAACCATGGCGCATCATGTCAATCGGACTGCGCAATTGGGCTCATGGGTTATAGCAATCAACGGTTGGTATTAGCGGTGATAATCTCGCTGCACGATCCAGAGTAATCCAGCCTTATGAAAGCCATCGAATGTTTGATACAGGGAAGTTTGTATCAGTTGGCGATACAAATTTGTTCGTCTCTGAAGCCGGGAACCCGAAAGGAAGAGTAATTGTATTGCTTCATGGCGGCTTGCGGAGCCGGCTGGATTTCATTCCGCTCGCAAAGTACTTGGCAGAAGATTATAGGCTGATTGCTATTGATACGCGCGGGCATGGTCGATCTGGTATCGGGACGGCCCCCCTGACATATCGACAGCTTCAGGATGATTTTACCGCGGTTCTTAACGCGATGGGGCTGCAAAAATCCGGTATAATCGGACATAGTGACGGTGGCATTGTCGCCCTTCGTCTGGCTGCATCTCATGCCGTACAACCAGAGTTCGTCATAGCGGTCGGCGCGCACTGGGTGTTGCCGGAAAATGATCCGGCCCGGCAGATTTATCAGAAGATCAATCTTGAAAAATGGCGTGGGATGTTCGGGAATCAAATATCGGTCTACAACGCGGAAAATCCCGAACCGGATTTCGAAAAGTTATTCAAGGCGGCGACGCATATGTGGCTCGGCTGCGACGAAGATGCCTATCCCGGCGCGTCTGTAAAAAACATCCGGTGTCCTCTGCTCGTCGTGCATGGTGACGACGATATGCTGGTGTCGCGGCAACAGGCGTTTGAGCTTGCTGAGCAGGTCAAAGGTGCCAGATTGCTTAACCTACCCTTCGCGAAACATACGCTACTTGAAGACATGCCTGAGCGTGTTTTTCCCTTTTTACAGGATTTCATGAATCGCGTTACTGCCTGAAGGCCATGCAGTTTCATGTCCCGTCAGATGGGGTGGTTGCCGTCCTCCCCGCACGGCATCGCAATGTGCCAGAATGGTCGTTGGAAGAAACGACTGCGCGAAAGGACGGCAGATGAAGGATACA
>NZ_NOXG01000100.1:0-1081 GCF_003207955.1 Novacetimonas pomaceti | reverse complement strand
GCATCGGGTTTTCTTATAGCTTACGAAAATTTCTTTTGTGCAAAACAGACTTTTTCATAATCTAACCCGATGTACAACCCTTCTGTGAGATTTCCGCGTCGAGTTATCATTGCGCCAGTTCGCGCCACACTGCTCAAACTGGAAGATCTCGTCGCCGGGATTACCGATCTGAACGGGCATGATGAAATTGACTTTGGACAGTCTGTAGGTGACGAAAGCTGGTGAACACCAAATCGCAGGTCACGTGGGTTCCGGACTGCGGCGACATTGTCTGGTTGGAATTTGATCCCTCAGCCGGGGCGGAAACGGGCTGTGCATCGGCCTGCGGTGCTTCTCAGCCCTGCAAGTTATAATGCCAAAGCGGGGATGACGCTTTGCTGCCCCATGACCACTAAAATCAAAGGCTATCCGTTTGAAGTAGCCGTAGTAGTAAAACCCGCCAGTGTGGTCCTCTCTGATCAGGTGAGAAGTCTGGACTGGCGGATGCGGAACGCGAAGCTCAAAGGAAAGGTCTCGGCAAAGGAAATTGAGGCAGTTCGTCAGCATGCCAGATTACTGGCTGGCCGAGGAAAACAGGGAAGCCCGAACATTTCTATGTATTCAAACATGTCCTGCCGGACTTCTTAATATGTGTTGTAGGTTCGACGCTCCATGCGCTTGTCTGATGAGCGATCAACCACGTTCTACGCCGACATACAGGGCAACGTTGGCCTCTGCGCCAGAAAACGGAAACATGAGATGTGCAGCACAGCCGAACAGGGTCACGTTCGGTTGCGGCTGCCAGCACATTCCTGGCGGTAGGTTGCTATACGTTAGCAATGGCACCGGGCTGTGGTCGGGTTTTGTAATCTAATTGGGCAGGGGTGTGAAATCACCTGTTTCAGTCTGGGTGCGGGGTGAGTCTGGAGCCTTATCCTGACGCCGATGAGCGTTCAAAACGCCGGGTACCGGCTAGACGAGCCATCAGCCCGCATATGAGTGCGGCTGCACAACGCGGGCCTATGTATGATACCGGTGATCGGGTTGAAAAAGGCAGAGCTGGGTACCGAGGGCACGACAGCATCATGTCCGTCCGTAGCAA